>DATGGF010000035.1:0-1613 GCA_035308625.1 Acidimicrobiales bacterium
AGCCTGATTGGCCGCAGTGGCGCCCGACGGCGCCGCTTCCCCGAGCATTCCCGGCGCCGCGGCACGCGGTGACCCCGAGCAGCGAGACGTCAATGGCGAACATCAAGAGCCAGATCAAGCGGAACCGTCAAAACGAGCGGCTGCGGCTGCGCAACAAGTCGGTGCGCTCCGAGATCCGCACTCGGACCAAGAGCGCTGTGGTGGCTCTGAACTCGGGCGCCGATGGGAGCGACACGCTTCTGGCCGACGCCGTCCGCCGGATCGACAAGGCCGCCGCCCAGGGCGTCATCCACCGGAACCAGGCGGCCAACCGCAAGTCGAAGCTGATGCGCCGGGCCCGGGCCGCCTCGGGCGGCGAGACCGGCACCTGAGCGCCTCCGCGTCCAGGCTCAGCTGATGAGCCTCGTCTCCGCCGTGACCTCCGCGGTCACTGCCGTCGTCGTGCAGATCGGCACCGGCTACCTCGTCGCCGGGCTCATCTCACTC
This sequence comes from Acidimicrobiales bacterium, assembly GCA_035308625.1. Taxonomy (GTDB): domain Bacteria; phylum Actinomycetota; class Acidimicrobiia; order Acidimicrobiales; family UBA8190; genus DATGGF01. Next base: position 487 of record DATGGF010000035.1, read on the forward strand.
GTCTTCACCATCTTCATCCTCGTCGACATGGGCCGGCGGCCGAACTGGCAGTGGGAGCGGGCGCGGGCGAGCAAGACGTTGTGGATCGTGCTGGAAGTCCTTCTGCTCCTCATCTTCGGCCCCCTCGCCGTGATCGCCGGTGTCATCTACTTGATCACCGCCCGGCAACGACTGATCGCGGTGGAGCGCCAAGGCCCGCCGCCCCACTGGCCGGGAGGAGGGACGTGGCCCGCGGAGAGCTGGCCCCCGGCGACTCCGCCCGGTTGGCCGGCCCAGAGCCAGAGCCCGGGTGCGGGCCCACAGTGGCCTCCGCCGGGTACGCCGCCACCGCCGGTGTACCCGCCCGGTGGGAACCCGCCTCCCTATCCCCCCGGCGCGGGCGCACCTCCTCAACCGGGTACACCGAGCGCGCCGCCCTATCCGGGCGCACCCAGCGCGCCGCCCTATCCGGGGACTCCCAGCGCGCCGCCCTATCCGGGCGCACCCAGCGCGCCACCCTCAGCGGGCACCCCGCAGTATCCGGCTACCGGGGCGCCGGCCTTTCCGGGAGTCGGTACGCCGGCATCGGCACCGACGACACAGACGTCGAGACCGCTGTTCGGTTGGTACCCGGATCCGAGCGGCACCCACGAGAAGCGCTACTGGGACGGCACCACGTGGACCGAGCACGTGTCCGACGACGAGCAGCGCTCGATCGACCCGCTGCCCGGCTGAGCGACTCCGGCGCGGTGCGGCCTGGTGTTTCAGCGAACCCCGGCTGACGACCGGGCGGGACGCCGGCCCCGCGGTGCGCTGTCACGTACGACACCGAGCCGGCTGAGCCGGGCCACCAAGACCTCCAGGACGGTGCGCTCGTCGAGGGCGGTGCGTCCCCGCAGATCCAGATCGGCGCCGGCCAGAAGCTCCACCGCCCGCCCGATGCGTGCCGCGCCGAGCCGCCTCCCTTGTTCGAGGGCCTTCTTCACGGGATAGACGCTGCGGGCGCCCAGCAACTCGGCCGCTTGCTCAGGGGACGACGCTGTCGCTCCGTCGAGGCGGAGCATGGTCTGGAAGTGCCGGTGCAGTGTCCCCAGCACGGCGAGGGGGTGGTAGCCGCCGGCGCCCAACATCCGGCTCAGGGCCGACAT
>DATGGF010000036.1:0-3899 GCA_035308625.1 Acidimicrobiales bacterium
TGGCGACGCGTGCACCTCATCGTGGGCCCGAACCGGGTGCAACCGCTCCAGCAGGCCGGTGGGTGGCGTCTGGGCCCGGGCGATGCCACCGGCGTCGAGTGCAGCGGCCGTGACCATCGTCGATAGACCGAGCACCAACACGATTAGGCCCCAGACCCGGGCGGCGGCGCTGACGCGGTTCGAACGCATGGGTTTCCCTCCCGCAAGATGGGCGAACGCATCTTGCAGGCGGGCCGCGTCAGCGGCATCGTCAAAACTGGGTATTCGAGCGGACGCTCGCACCGGGCCGCGGGCGGCAACCGGGGCTTCACGCCGAGTTCACCGCGACTTCACGTTGCGTTCGGCTGTACCCGTTGCAGGACGCGCGTGTTCCCGGTGGTGCGGAGCCCGAGGCGACGGGCCTGGGCCAGCGTCAGCCCTCCCGTCAACGTCCCGATGACGACGGGCGCGTCCCCTCTGATGGTGAGATCCGCTTTCCCCGCGGTGCCCGGGCGGCTGCGCACCGCGCCCGCGTCGACTTCGACGACGGCGGACTGGTCCCCGGCTTCGAGCTGAATGGTCTGCCCCGGCGCCGAGGGATCACCGTCGTGCAGGAACTCGGAAACGGGGAAGGCGAGCCAGTGGCTCCGGAAGGACTCGTCCCCGGTGGGCGAGGCCATGAAGCGCGCGCCGAAGCGGCCCAGGGCGATGACGACCGGCTCGAGCTCCCGTCCCTCGTCGGTCAGGTGGTAGAGGGTCCGGTCCACCGGAGGGCCGACCACCTCGCGACGGACGAGGCCGGCCTCCTCGAGCTGGCGCAGCCGGTCGGTGAGCAGGTTGGTGGCGATGCCGGGCAAACCATGGAGCAGGTCGGTGAACCGGCATCCCTTCTGGAGAAGGAGCTCCCGGATGACCAGCAAGGTCCAGCGGTCGCCCACCACGTCCAGGGCCTTGGCCACCGAGCAGTACTGGCCGTAACTGCGCATCCCGTCACTCTATCCGCCCACAACTTGAGTTTCAATATTGTTCACTTGACTTTTTCAAGTTAGGTGGGGTAGACCGTCCACATGCGCTCCAAGACCCTGGCCCTGATCTCGTTGCTGCTGGCGTCGTTCGTCATCAACCTGGACACGACCATCGTGAACGTGGCCCTGCCCACCCTGGTCCGCGAGCTGCACGCCACCACCACTCAGCTCCAATGGGTGGTCGACGCCTACAACCTGGTCTTCGCCGCCTTGCTGTTGACCGCGGGCAGCCTGTCGGACCGGCTGGGGCGCAAGGGCATGCTGCTGGCCGGCCTCGTCGTGTTCGGGCTGTCCAGTCTGGTCGGCGCCTTCACCACCACCGCCGGCGCGCTCATCGCGGCGCGGGCGGTCATGGGACTGGGCGCCGCCATGATCTTCCCGGCCACGTTGTCGCTCATCGCCAACATCTTCACCGAGCGCCGCGAACGCGCCGTCGCCATCGGCCTGTGGGGAGCGAGCGCCGGTGCCGCCATCGCCCTCGGGCCCATCGTGGGGGGCTGGTTGCTCGAGCACTTCTCGTGGACGAGCATCTTCTTGGTCATGGCGCCGGTGGCCGCGTTGGGCGCGCTGGTGGTGCTATGGACCGTCCCGACGTCTCGTGACCGGAGCGCCCCCCGCATCGACCTCGCCGGATTCGTCCTGTCGTCGCTGTCCATGGCCGCCCTCGTCTTCACCATCATCGAGGCGCCCGACTACGGGTGGTCCTCGGCCCGGACCGTGGCCGGCTTCGCTGCCGCGGCAGTGGGGTTCGGGACCTTCGTAGCCTGGGAGCACTGGGTCGCCGCGCCCATGCTCGACGTGCGCCTGTTCCGGAACATGCGCTTCACCGCGGCCAGCGCGTCGGTGACGGTGGCCTTCTTCTCTCTGTTCGGCTTCATCTTCCTGATGACGCAGTACTTCCAGTTCATCCGGGGCTATGGGCCGCTCTCCACCGGTGTGCACCTGCTCCCGGTGGCCACGTCGGTGGCCATCGGCTCGGTCGTCGGGACGAGGGTGGCCGTGCGGCTGGGGACCAAGCTGGTGGTGGCGGCCGGCCTGCTCGCCGTGGCCGGCTTCTACGGGTGGGTCGCCGCGGTGGTGAAGACCCACACCGGGTACGGCACCATCGCCACCCAGATGGTCCTCTACGGGTTGGGCATGGGCTTCACCTCGGCTCCGGCCACCGAGTCGATCATGGGCGCGGTGTCGCGGGAGAAGGCCGGCGTGGGCTCGGCCGTCAACGACGCCACGCGCCTGCTCGGCGGGACCCTCGGCGTGGCCGTCATCGGCAGCGTCTACGCGTCGCTCTACGGCAGTCGCCTGAGCGCGCGGCTGCCGGTCCGGTTGCCGTCGTCGCTGGCGGCGCTGTCCCACCAGTCGGTCGGCGCCGCGCTGGCGGTGTCCGACCGGCTCTCCGCCCTCGGCCACGTCGCGGTCGGCGCGGCCGTCGCCTCGGCCGCGTCCAACGCCTTCCTCCACGGCCTGAGCGTCGGGTGCCTGGTGGCGGGGGCAGTGGCGGCCGGGGGCGCGGCGTTGGCCGTGGTGTTCCTGCCTTCGCAGCCGCCGGGCCCCGGGGCGGAGGCCGAACCGGCGGCCGAGCCGGAGCCTGCCGGCGTCACCGTCGTCCCTGCGCTCGAGTCCGTATAGGCGTCTCCCGGGCCTTGTGTCGGGCCGTTCGGCCCTGGGCTCGCGCCGATCGGGGCCACAAGGTGTTCGGCGAGGCGTCGCATGTGGGCGTCCGGGGATGTGCCGGGAGGATCCGGGACACGCCTTTGCGGGCCGGCCGGAACCCCGGGGGAAGGGGGCGACATGGCCGACGTCCGACAGACATCGACGGTCTCGATGCGGCGAGCCTTCGGCCGCTTCGGCTCCCGGGAGCTCGCCACGTACCCCTCCGAGCGGGCGCGGTACGGATACCTGGGCATCGTGGTCCTCATCGCCGTAGCCCTCTACTACGTGTATTGGGAGGAGGGGGCCACCCTGCCGCTCATGCTGCCCTTCTTCCACATGTCGTTCCGCTACTTCCTTCTCCTGGTGGTGGTGTCCAACGGCCTCGGCGCACTCGCGGCCGTCGCCGGCGGGTTGGCCGATCGGATCGGACGGGTCAACCTCTGTCTGTTCGGCACCCTGGTGATCGGCCTGGCGCAATTGGCGGTGATCCCCAACGTCCACTCGAAGACCAGCTTCGCGCTGGCCTACTGCGTCATCGGGATGGTCGAGGGCATGATCCTCGTCGTCACCCCGGCGCTCATCCGCGACTTCTCTCCTCAGGTGGGGCGGGCCGTGGCCATGGGTTTCTGGACGGTGGGCCCCACGCTCGGCTTCGTCGTGGCCAGCCTGGTGGCCACCCACACGCTGACGCACCTGAAGCCGTGGCAGGACCAGTTCATCATCTCCGGGGCCTTCACCCTGGTGGTGTTCGTCGTGGCCGCGCTGTGGCTTCGAGAGCTGTCACCCGAGTTGCGCGACCAGCTCATGGTGACCGAGCGCGAGCGTGCCCTGGTCGAGTACCGCGCCCGCGGGATCGACGTCCGGGCCGCGACGACGCGGCCATGGAAGACGGTGCTCAAGTGGGATCTGATCTCGTCCTCCATCGGCATCTCCACCTTCCTCCTCATCTTCTACGCCGCGGTGGCCGTCTTCACCCTGTACTGGGTGGTCGTGTTCAACGTGACGACGGCTGATGCCAACGGGATCAACCTCTGGTTCGGCGTGGCCAATGCCACCACCGTCATCCTCGTGGGGATCCTGTCCGACACGCTGCACGTCCGGAAGCCCTTCATGATGGTCGGCGCCGCCGGCAGCATCCTGGTGACCCTGCTGTTGTTGTCCCGGACGAGCCACCCCACCACCGGCTACTACACGAACGCACTCATCGTCATGGCCCTCGGCATCAGTATCGGGATCGCCTACCCG
>DATGGF010000037.1:0-2306 GCA_035308625.1 Acidimicrobiales bacterium
TGTCCACCTCGCGTGGCACCCATACATGGCCGCACCGCTCGCATTGCCACGCCCAGACCTGGATCTTTGCCATTCCCGCCCTCGGTGGGGTCTCCGTGTCTACCGTCAACTATATACCTCCTAGGTATTGACTTCAAGGAAAGGTGGGAGTATATTCCTAGTAGGGATATACCACTAGGGAGACTCCGATGGACGCTCGGGAACTCAAAGCCCTTCAGATCGCAGCCACGATGCCGATCAAGCGCACGCAGCACGCGTGGGTGGTGCCCTCGCAGACCGGCCACGGCAGCTACAAGGTCGCCCACCCGACGCTCGGCCACCTCGACGGGGCGCTCCACGGTCTCACGTGCACCTGCCCCGACTTCGAGGAGCGGCGGATGCCCTGCAAGCACATCATCGCCGTCGAATACACGGTCAAGCGGGAGACCCCCGAGGGTGACGTGGTGACCGAGACCGTCAAGGTCACCTACTCGCAGACATGGGCTGCCTACAACGCCGCGCAGTGCGAGGAGAAGGAACGGTTCATGCCGATGCTGGCGGACCTGTGCGGAACGCTGAGCCGTCCCTACAGCGGGAAGGGACGACCGCCGCTGCCCCTCTCCGACATGGCCTTCGCGTGCGTGAGCCGGGTCTACGCGGGCCTCTCGGCGCGCCGGTTCGACACGGACGTGCGGCAGTCCAAAGAGCAAGGTCTGACTGACTCCGACCCGCACTTCAACTCGGTCCTGCGCTACCTCCGCGATCCCGCCATGACTCCGGTGCTGCAAAGGCTGGTCACCCTTTCGGCCATGCCCCTCAAAGCCGTCGAGACCGACTTCGCGGTGGACTCGACCGGCTTCACCACCTGCCGATTCGTCCGCTGGTACGACCACAAGTGGGGCAAGGAGCGGACAAAGCGCGAGTGGGTGAAGCTCCACGCGATGACCGGCGTGCGGACGAACGTGGTCACCTCCGTCGAAATGACCGACTACCGCGGCGCGGACACCCTGCAGTTCCGTCCCCTGGTCGCTGCGACGGCCGAGAACTTCACCATCCGCGAGGTGAGTGGCGACAAGGCCTACTCGTCCAAGCGCAACCTGCAAGCTGTGGCCGACCTGGGTGCCACGCCGTTCGTCCCGTTCCGGGCCAACTCCAATACGGGGGAGGCCTACCCGGCCATCCATGCCGACGTTCTCCTGCCTGAGATGGCCAGCGCCTGGACGAAGATGCTGGCTTACTTCGTCTACCAGCGCGAGACCTTCCTCACCCACTACCACAAGCGGTCGAACGTCGAGACCACGTTCTCCATGATCAAGCGCAAGTTCGGAGACTCGCTCCGCTCCAAGTCCCCGACGGGCCAGGCGAACGAGGTGCTGTGCAAGGTCATCGCCCACAATCTGTGCTGCCTGATCGCCGCGATCCACGAACTCGGGATGGACGCGCCGACCTTCTCGCTGGCTGGGTAGCGCAGTCACGAACCAAACACCCGGTATTTCGCCGTGGCAAGCGTGACTGACCGCTGTTCTCCATCAACCGGCACGTCCATCCGCCACTTGAAGCGGTAGACACCGGGCCTCGGCGGTGTTCCCCAGATTAAGACCCCCGCGACCCCCGTCACTTCCTCGCCGCTGTCCACTTGTACGTCTATGTGGGCGATTCGGGCCGCGGGAGCTGGAAACTCCAACCGGTTCCCTTCCGGCGTCCGCACCTCAAGGCGCAGATTCCGGACTGAGTGGCAATGCTGACTGACAAGCGAGCAGCCAAGCCCAAAGAGGGGTCCGTTGACGGTGTAGCGGTCAAGCTCGCATCGCCAATGGCGTCGGAGGCCCCGAGGGGTCGCGTACCAGATGGCCGCCGCGACGACGACTGCCCCAATCGCAGCGAGAACGACTCCGAGTCCAACTGCAGCTGAGACAAGTAATCCGCGGTGGGGGATGGCCGGGTAGGCGACGAGAGTCGCCAGAGATACGGCGATGATCGTTGCAACGGCGGCGGGCACCGACCTCACGATGGCTCCCGGAGCGTCCCGCGCAGCGCGTCCGACTCGACCGAAACGGCCGTAACCGCAGAGCGGGCTACGAGCCCCCTCCCCGCGCATTGGATCGAGCATATGGCTGGAGGTTCTGATGCAGGATCGCCGGTTGCACCTAAAGACGGACCCGATCCTGGGTTGTGGTGCAAAGCCCCGGTGGATCCCTGCAATTGCCCCGGAGGAGGAGCACCGTGCCCCGAAGCGCACTACTGGTCATGGACGTGCAGAACGGCATCGTCGAACGGTTGGCCGAAGGAGCCGGCCCGCTCCTCTCGGCGGTCGGCCGGGCCATCGG
>DATGGF010000038.1:0-4345 GCA_035308625.1 Acidimicrobiales bacterium
GGTACTTGAGCAGGATGTGCAGGGTCTCGGTGGCCTTCTCGGCGTCGACGTTCTGGATCCCGAGCAGCACCAGGGTGCGGGCCCAGTCGAGGGTCTCCGACACCGACGGGAGCTTCTTGAGCTCGAGGGTGCGCAGCGACCGGACGATGCGGGCCACCTGGTCGGCCAGCTCGTGGGTGATGCCCGGCACCCGGGCCAGCACGATGTCGCGCTCGCGCTCGAGCGTCGGGTAGTCGAGATGGAGATAGAGACAACGCCGCTTGAGCGCCTCGGAGAGCTCGCGGGTGTTGTTGGAGGTGAGGAACACGAGCGGAATCTGCTCCGCCCGCACCGTGCCCAGCTCGGGGATCGACACCTGGTACTCCGACAGCACCTCGAGGAGCAGGGCCTCGGTCTCGAGCTCGACCCGGTCCACCTCGTCGACCAGGAGCACCACCGGCTCCGAGGCGCGGATGGCCTCGAGCAGTGGGCGGGTGAGGAGGAATTCCTCCGAGAAGATGTCTTCCTCCAGGTCGTGCCAGGCCCGCGCCGCGTCGCCGGTGACGGGGGCCGGCGACGAACCGTCGTCCACCACCTGCTGGGCCTGGATGCGCAACAGCTGCTTCTTGTAGTTCCACTCGTAGAGGGCCTTCGACTCGTCGAGTCCCTCGTAGCACTGCAGACGGATGAGCCGGCTGCCCGTCACCCGGGCCACCGACTTGGCCAGCTCCGTCTTGCCCGTGCCCGCGGGTCCCTCGACCAACACCGGCTTGGCCAGCCGGTCGGCCAGGTGGACGACCCCGGCGATGCCGTCGTCGGCCAGGTACCCGACCTCGGCCAGACGCTCCCGCACCTCGGTCAGCGACTGGAAACGGGGCGGTCCGGGCTCGGGGAAGCCGAGACGGCCGGGCGCGCCGGCTGACGCCGTCATCGGCGCACCTGACCATCGCCACGCACCACGTACTTGAGGCACGTCAGCTCGCGCAGCCCCATGGGGCCCCGGGCGTGCAGCTTCTGGGTGGAGATGCCGATCTCGGCCCCCAGCCCCAGCTCGCCGCCGTCGACGAACCGGGTCGAGGCGTTCACCACCACGGCGGCCGCATCCACCTCCCGGCAGAATCGGTCGGCGCTGTGCAGGTCGCGGGTCACGATGGCCTCCGAGTGCCTGCTGCCGAAGCGGGCGATGTGGGCGATGGCGCCGTCGAGATCGTCGACCACGGCGACGGCCAGGCGCAGGTCGAGGAATTCGGTGGCATACGCATCGTCGTCGGCCGCGGCGATGCCCGGAAGCACGGCCCGGGTAGCGGCGTCGCCGAGCAGCTCCACTCCGGGAAGTGCCTCGGCCGCCCGGGGAAGGAAGGCGCCGGCCACGTCGCGGTGTACGAGCAGGGTCTCCATGGCGTTGCACACGCCGGGGCGCTGCGTCTTGGCGTTGACGACGATCGAAAGCGCCATGTCGAGGTCGGCCGAGTGGTCGACGAACACGTGGCAGTTGCCGTCGCCGTCGATGACGGTGGGCACGGTGGCGTGCTCGCGCACCGATGCCACCAGCGCGTGCCCGCCGCGGGGGATGAGACAGTCGATGACCCCGTGCAGCTGCATGAACTCCACCGCGGTGGCGTGACTGGTGTCCTCCACCAGGACGACGGCGTCCTCGGGCAGCCCGGCCTTGGCCAGGCCTTCGCGCAGCACGGCCACCACCGCACGGTTCGACTCGAGCGCGCTGGACGAGCCTCGCAGCATGGTGGCGTTGCCGGCCTTGACGCACAGGCCGGCGGCGTCGCTGGTCACGTTGGGGCGGTTCTCGTAGATGATCCCCACCACTCCGAGCGGGACCCGCACCCGGGTGACCTCGAGCCCGTTGGGCCGGACCGATCCCTCGGTCACCTCACCCACCGGGTCGGGGAGGCCGGCCACCTGACGCAACCCGTCGGCCATGAGGCCCACTCGGCGGTCGTCGAGACGTAGTCGGTCGAGTGCGGTGGCGGCGAGCCCGTCGGCCTGGGCCCGGGCCAGGTCGGTGGCGTTGGCCTCGAGCAACTCGGCCACGCGGCGCTCGAGGAGCTCAGCGGCCACCCGCAAGGCCGTGTCCTTGGCCGCCGAACCGGCAGTGGCCAGGACCTTCGACGCCGCCGTGGCGCGCCCACCCAGGGCGGCCAGGGTGGTCGACGGCATGCCCCAGGCTACCTCCGCCCTGCCGCGGTCCCCGACGGCGAAGGCCGGGCGACCCGAGCCTCAGGCCAGCACGACGAGGTCGTCGCGGTGGACGACTTCGTGCACCGCACCGTCGGGCAGCTCGCTCGTACGCCGTCCCGCCCACGACGAGACCCGATCGGCCGGGTGGCGGACCAGTCCCTTGGCGAACACCACGCCGTCGGGCCCGGCGATCTCCACCGCGTCGTCGGTCTCGAAGCGGCCCTCGACGGACACCACTCCGGCCGGCAGCAGTGACGCCTCGCTCTCGACCAGGGCGCGCCGGGCCCCGTCGTCCACCGACAACCGGCCGGCCGGGGGTAACGCGAAAGCGATCCAGAGCTTGCGGGCGGGCAACCGGCGCGGGCGGGCCCGGAAGACCGTGCCGACACCGGGATCGCCGCGCAGCACGGCCCCGAGCACGCCCCGGCGTTGCGCGTCGGCGATGACGGTGGGCACGCCCGACCAGGCGGCGATCTTGGCCGCGGCCAGCTTGGAGGCCATGCCCCCGCTGCCCATGACGCTGCCGGCGCCGCCGGCGGCGGCCTCGAGCTCGTGGTCGATCTCGACGACCTCCTCGATGAGCGAGGCCTCGTCATCGGCACGCGGATCGGCGGTGAACAGCCCGGCGGTGTCGGTCAAGAGCACCAGCAGGTCGGCCGCCACCAAATGGGCCACCAACGCGGCCAGCCGGTCGTTGTCGCCGAAGCGGATCTCGTCGTCGGAGGTGGCGTCGTTCTCGTTCACCACCGGGATGACGCCCAGCTCGAGCAGCCGGGCCAGCGTCTGGCGGGCGTGCAGGTACTGCTGGCGGTGGCCGAAGTCGAGCGGGGCCAACAGGACCTGGCCGACATGGGCGCCGTGGCGGGCCAGGGCGTCGTCGTAGACGCGCATGAGCCGGTGCTGACCCACCGCCGACACCGCCTGCAGCGTGGCCAGGTCCGTCGGGCGCCGTCCTCCGCCCAGAGCCGCCCACCCGGCGGCGATGGCCCCCGAGCTGACCAGCACCACGCTGTGGCCGGCGGCGCGCAACTCAGCCAGCTCGGTGCACACGCGGTCGACGCGGTCGACGGCGATGCCCCCCTCGTCGGTAACCGAGGACGAGCCCACCTTGACCACCACCGTGCGGGGCGGGGTCAGGCCCCCGACCTCGGGGAGGCCCGGTTCGGTCACGAGGAACCTCCCCCACCGCGCCGGGCCCGGCGACGGGCGGCGGCCGTGCGCCTCCCGCCCTCGGCCGCCTCTACCTCGGCATCCGGCGCGTCGTCGGCGTGGTACTCGAAGGTGAGGGCCCCGAGATGCACGGTGTCACCTTCGCGCGCGCCGGCGCGCACCAGGGCACGGTCGACCCCCAGGCGCCGCAGGCGACCGGCCATGTAGGCCTGCGCGTCCTCGTCGGTCAGGTCCGACAGCGCCACCGCCCGCAACGCGGCGCGGCCGTGGACGACGAAGGACCCGTCGTCGGCCCGCGTCACCTCGACGCCTTCGCCCGCCGGGCGCAGGACCACCGTCGACCCCTCGGCCTCGGGTTCGGCCCGGCGCGCTTCGGCCACCATGGCCGCGAGCTTGCCCACCACCTCGTCCACCCCGGAACCGGTCGCGGCCGAGAGCCGCAAGGCCGGCCCGCCGTCGGAGGAGGACGCGTCGGGCGCGACGAGGTCGGACTTGGAGCCGACCACCAGGCGGGGCCGGTCGAGCAGAGCGGACCGGTACCGGCCGATCTCGTCCAGCAGCACCCGCTCCTGTTCCTCTGGGGTTCGTCCCTCGACCGACGCCAGGTCGAGCAGCACGAGCAGCACCCGGGCCCGTTCCACATGGCGCAGGAAGCGATGCCCGAGGCCTCGCCCTTCGGCCGCGCCTTCGACCAGTCCGGGGACATCGGCCACGACCAACTCGGTCTCGCGTCCGGGCGAGCCCACCCGCACCACACCGAGGTGCGGTTCCAACGTGGTGAAGGGATAGTCGGCGATCTTGGGCCGCGCCTTGGAAATGCGCGAGATGAGCGTGCTCTTGCCCGCGTTGGGCAGGCCCACGATGGCCACGTCGGCCAACAGCTTGAGCTCCAGGTCGAGCCAGTGCTCCTCACCCGGCTCACCTTGTTCGGCGAACGCCGGCGCGCGGCGGCGGTTGGAGAGAAAGCGCGCGTTGCCGCGCCCGCCCCGACCCCCTTCGG
>DATGGF010000039.1:0-5170 GCA_035308625.1 Acidimicrobiales bacterium
GGGCAGATGGCTCCCGACCAGTTCACGCCGGTGATGGTCGCCGTGCCGAGGTGCGTCGCCCCCGTCAGGTTGGCGCCGTGCAGGTTGGCCCCGGTCAGGTTGGCGCTGGTGAAGTTCACGTCCAACAGCGTGGCCTTGTCCAGCTTGGCGGTGGTGAGCGACGCGCTTGTCATGTTGGCGCCGGTGAAGTCGCCGCGGACGTCCTTCGCTCCGTCGAGCTTGGCGTGGGTGAAGTCCGAACCCCCCAGGAACCGGGCGGCGTGCATCCTGGCCCCGGTGATGTTGGCCGAACCGAAGTGGGCACCAGTGAACGTCGCTTTCTGGATCACGGCGTTGTTCAGATCCGCGTTGGTGAAGATGGTGTTCGTCCCGGTGGCTGATACGAGGTGCGCGTTCACCAGGTTCGTGCCGCTGAAGTTGGTATTGGTCATGTCGGTCGCCCCCAACCAGATCCCGGCCAAGTTGAAGCCGGAGAAGTTGAGGCCGGCGACCGGACAACCGCCGTCGTGCTGATGGGGGAGGTATACGCAGTTGGCGGAGGCCGGTGCGGCCCACATGCCGCCGAGCATCGCCACCCCGGCGACGACGACGGCGGATGTCCCCAGACGGACGGAACGACACAGCGACCTCAACATGGCCCCCCCATGCTCGACATGCTCCTGCGGCACGGGACGCCGATGGCGCGGTAGCCAGCGCCGTCCCGCTCCCAGTGGACCACGATCCGGTGAAGGGGTCGTCATCAAGAATGGGGATTCGCACCCGCCGGGCAGGTGACCACGGGTGGGCGGCTGCGGGCAGAGGGTGACGAGGCCCCGCTCAGACGGTGGCGGCCCGGGGGGTTGTTCGCCCCACCATGTCCAGGAGCACGGCCTCGGTAGCCGGCGCCGGCAGGGGCCGGGCGAAGAGGAAGCCTTGGGCCAGCGGGCACCCCAGGTGTTCGAGCTGGCCCGCCTGCTCCTCGAGCTCGACGCCTTCGGCCACGGTCTGGAGCTCCAAGGTGGCGCCCATGCGCAGCACCGCCTCGGCCAGAGCGGCCTGGCGTGATTGGTCGGTGATCCCGGAAACGAAGCTCCGGTCCACCTTGAGCACGTCGACCGGGAAGCTCCGCAGATAACCGAGCGATGAGTACCCGGTCCCGAAGTCGTCGATGGCGAGCCCCACGCCGAGGCCCTTCAGCTCGTGGAGCAAGGCGACCACGTCGTCACGGTCGCGCATGAGCACCGACTCGGTGATCTCGAGCACCAGCAGAGCCGGATCGAGCTGTGCATCCTCGAGCGCGCTGCGGACCTCGTCCACGAAGCGGGGCTCGTCCAGTTGCCGCCCCGAGACGTTCACGCTCATGGTGAGGCCGTGCAGTTCGGGATGTGCCGCCCGCCAGGCGCTCAACTGTGTCACCGCCTCGCGCAGCACCCATCGGCCGAGCGGCACGATGAGGCCCGACTCCTCGGCCAGAGGGAGGAAGTCCAACGGGGGCACCAGGCCGTGGCGGGGGTGGTTCCAGCGCAGCAACGCCTCGACTCCTACGGCCTCCCTCGTGCGCAGGTCGACCACGGGTTGGTAGTGCAGCTCCATCTGGTCGCCCGAGTTGATGGCTTCGAGGAGGCCGTTCTTGAGCTCCAGACGCCGCTGGGTGGCCACGTGCATCCCGGACTCGAACGAAACCGATCGGCCCTTGCCCGATGCCTTGGCCACGTACATGGCGACATCGGCATTGCGCACCAGTTCGTCCGCGCTCGTCCCCGGGCTGCGCAGGGCCACCCCGACACTGGCCGACAGGGCCAGCGGCCGGTCCTCGACGACGATCGGCTCGGCGAAGGCGGCGACGATCCGGTCAGCCACCTGCTCGGGGCCGTCGTCCTCGCTCGGGTCCTCGAGGAGGATGGCGAACTCGTCCCCGCCGAGCCGGGCCACTGTGTCGGATCCCCGGACCAGGCTTTCGAGACGCGCCGAAGCCTGCGTGAGGAGGGCGTCACCCGCTCCGTGACCCAGGCTGTCGTTGATGGCCTTGAAGTCGTCCAGATCGACGAGGAGCACGGCCAGCGCGCCCACCGACCGGAGCTGGCGGGACAGGGCATGCTCCAGCCGGTCGGTGAAGAGGGCGCGGTTGGCCAGGCCGGTGAGCGAGTCATGGAAGGCCTGATGCCGGAGCTCGTCCTCCAGCTCCCTACGTTCAGTCACATCGTGCAGGTTGGCGACCACACCGTTGACTCGGGGATCGGAGAGGTGATCGGTCACCGTGGCGTCGAACCACCGCCACGACCCATCGGCGTGGCGCAGACGGATCTCGCTGCGCAACAGCTTCATGCCGTCGCGGTTGCTCGCCGCTTGCAAGAAGAGCTTCTGGTGATCGTCAGGGTGGAGCAGCTCACCCGCCGGGCGCTTCTCAAAGTCCTGCACCGACCAGCCCAACGAACGGGTGAACGACGGACTCACCCAACTGAAGCAGCGGTTGCTGTCCACCACGACCACGATGTCGCTGGCGTGCTGGACCAGGGTGCTGAAGCGTGCTTCCCCGGCTTCCCGAGCCGCGGCGAACCACTCGATGACCTTGATGGTGACGACCGCGCCCAGCGCTCCGAGGATGCCCAGCCCGTGGACGAGCGGCTGGCGCACCAGGGTGGGGGCGAGCCCCAGGAAGATGGCCAGCTGTCCGAGGCCGATGAACAGCACGGTGAAGACGACGGCCTGGCGGGCCGCTCGGGAATCGCTCGCCCGCATGGCATCGGCCGCACCGAAGACGAAGCCGACCGCCAGGAGAGGGCCCCAACCGATGCCGTAGACGACGGCGGCGATAACCGCCATCTCCACGCCGATCCGGCAGGTGAGGCGCCAGCCGGTGGGGGTTTCGGGCAGCGCGGCAACGGCCACGGTGTTGATCAGGTCGGCCGCGAGGAGCAGGGCGACGACGGTCACGTACGGGATGTGGGCAATGAGCCCCACCGGACGAAGAAGGCAGAAGACGGCCGCAACCGGAATAGTGGTGAGGTTGGCCGGGTCGACCAGGCGCGTCAGGAAGCGCCGGCCGAAGGTCGATCCCGCCAGGCCGGCCCGACTCCCTGAGGAGGGCCGTCTCATGTCAGCAAATGTCGGCTTCTGGGCCGCCCACCTGAAGGGCGGTTGCGCTACGTGCCTTGCTCAGGGCAACGAACCGGGGGGCCTGCACTCCTCCAGCTGGGCGGTCGATGGGGCGAACTAAGGTTCGACCCCATGGGCATGTTCATGACGGTGCTCCGTGGCCGGGCACGCTCGGCCGTTCTGGGGGTGGCACCAGCTCGATAAGAGCTGGGCGCGGCGACTCGTCGCCACAGCCGGGGTCCGCCCCGGGGAGCTCGTCCTCGATGTCGGTGCCGGCCATGGATGTGTGACCGAAGTCCTCCTGGCTGCTGGCGCACGCGTCGTAGCAGTGGAGCTCAACCGGCACCGCTACCAATTGCTGAGGGCGCGCTTCGCGGGCCAACCCGTGACGGTCGTCCGCGCCGACGCCGCCGACCTGCGCCTCCCCCGCCGCCCGTTCCGGGTCGTGGCCAACCCGCCCTTCGCCGTCGTCACTCCCCTGGTTGCCCGGCTGCTCTCCGCCGGCTCGCGGCTCGACTCGGCCGTCCTGGTCGTGCCGCGTCACGCCGCTCGACACTGGACCGCGCCCGGGGCTCCCGGAGCGCGGCGTTGGCATGCCACCTACTCCGTGTCACTCGGCGCCACGGTCCCCCGTTCCGCTTTCGTGCCTCCGCCCCCGCACGATGCCAAGGTGCTCGTCGTCCGGCGCCGGCACGGCGTCGTCAACCGGGAGTCGTGGCGATCGCCCAAGCGGGATGGACCTCCGCCCAACCTCCATGGTCCTCGTCGAGGACGTACGGACCGGTGACCGAGACGTGCGCCCCTACCGGCGGTGGTGTCTCGTCCGATCCGGTGCAGATGCCGTAGTCGTAGCTCCCGGTGGCCGGTCGCGGGGGCCGGCCGGGCGTGCAGCCCGGCTCGTCGGCCGGCACGATCTCCACCACCAGCCACCCATGCTGCTCGGCCGCATTGGCGGGGGTCAGCATCGATCGGTAGCTGGCATCCAGTGCGAGGTCGAAGTGCACGTCGCCGTCGTCCTCGCGGCGCACCGAGCGCACGATGCCGGTGACCGTCACACAGGCGCGCCGCACCTCGAGACGATCCGGGTGGTACACGTCGGCCAGCGGGTCGCCTGACCGGCAGGCAGCCGGGCCCGGTGGTGCGACGGGCCCCGCCGTGGTCGACGTCCCCGGGGCGCCCGGCGACGCTTCGTTCGTCGGCGACGAACTCGTGCACGCCCCGGAGCCCACGACCAGCAGGACACCTACAGCGATGAGGAACCGCCGGCCCGGGGGAAGGTCGCGGGCGGGCTTCCATGTGGCAACGGGGGTCATGTCCTTCTGTGCAGCCTACGACCAGGGCGGAAGGCCCCGGCGACGTGACGAGTCGCTCGTGCGCGTCCTAACGCCCGGAGCGGCGGAGTCTCCGCGGTACGCCAAAGGCGACGAGGAGCAGACCCCCGGTCGAGGCGAGGAGCCCTCCGCCGACCGCCATCAGCCGCAGGGGCGTCCCAGCCCCGGTGAAGGCGAGCGACCCCGAGCGAGCGGCCACCACGGGCGACGAGGTCGTCGTCTGGGCGGGACTGGGGACCGACGTGGAGGTCGTGGTCGACGTCGTCGTGGAGGTCGACGTCGAGGTGGATGTGGTGGACGTGGTGGAGGTGGTCACCGGGGTGATGGCCGGTCCGATCGTCTGTTCGAACGCCTGGGCGATCACCTTGGCTCCGTCGTTGTTGGGGTCGTCGCCGAAGCCCTCTGTCGAGCCCGCGGTGCACACGATGTCGAGCCACGTGCAGGCCTTGTCGACAGCGACGGGGACCTGACCCCACGGCGACGAGACCATGTCGGTCAGGTCGGTCGTGTCGAAAGCCGCCGCCACATCGGTCGTGGGGGCTGCCACCGTTTGGAAGGCGCCGGCGATCAGGGTGTTCAACTGGGTGACGAGCGACACGCTCAGGTTGGCCTCGACCTGCACAGCGCCGCCGGCCAGCCAGTCGCCCAGGAAGGGGTCGTAGTAGTTCATCCCGACGATGGGGACGGTCGGTCCGGCGGCCTGGCGTATCCCGGTGAGGATGAAGTCCAGG
Organism: Acidimicrobiales bacterium; assembly: GCA_035308625.1. Lineage (GTDB taxonomy): Bacteria > Actinomycetota > Acidimicrobiia > Acidimicrobiales > UBA8190 > DATGGF01. The sequence continues at coordinate 5,138 of DATGGF010000039.1, forward strand.
TTCTGGGCCATGGTCGACTCCGCCTGCTGGATG
>DATGGF010000040.1:0-2267 GCA_035308625.1 Acidimicrobiales bacterium
GTCGTAGACCCGCGCCCAGCGCCCCGTCCCCACCGAGACTCCGGAGGTCCCCGATGCCCGTTGAATGCCCTCAGCCCGACGGTTCGAGCCCCAAGCAACAGCGCTTCGAGGCTGAGCCGCCCATGTGCATCGACCCGGCCAAGCGCTACACGGCCGAGATGGTCACCTCCAAGGGGACCATGCGCATCGCCCTCGACCCCGTCGCCGCGCCACGCACGGTCAACAGCTTCGTGTTCCTGGCCCGATACCACTACTTCGAGGGGATCGTCTTCCACCGCATCATCCCCGGCTTCGTGCTCCAGGGAGGCGACCCCACTGGGACGGGGACGGGGGGCCCGGGCTACCGGTTCGCCGACGAGCTCCCGCCCCCGGGGCGCTACGAGCTGGGCTCGCTGGCCATGGCCAACGCCGGGCCCGATACCAACGGGAGCCAGTTCTTCGTCATATCCGGCCCTGACGGCGTCCGTCTCCCGCCGAGCTACTCGTTGTTCGGGAAAGTGGTAGCCGGCCTCGACGTCGTGGCCACCATCGACGCGGTGGGAACAGGCTCGGGCAAGCCCAAGGAGACGGTGACCATCGAGTCCGTCACCATCACCGAAGCCGACTGAATCGCCTCGGCCCGGCTTCGCCGACGCCCGGCGGCAGGGCCGATCAGTGGGGCAGGGCCTCGAACCCGGCCGAGTGGCCCGACACGAACACCTGCACATCGCCCTCACCGGTCTGACGCCACGATCCGTCGGGATCGCGGACAAGGGCAGTGCGCTCCGGGATGCCCACCACCGGAAGCCCGGGCGCGGCCAAGGCGATGGAGCGGTGAACCTTCTCGGCATTCTCGTGTCCGAAGTGGGGGATCACGGCCAGCTGCTCCACCATCCCCAGACCCACGGTGAGGGCGCCGCCGCGGGGGTCGACCATGGGATCGGTGAGGACCATGGCCCCGGCCGACGAACCCGCCACCACCGCACCGTCACGCCACGCTCCGAGGAGCGCCTCCCACACGGCGGAGGACTTGAGCACCGAGCGCAGGTGCATGGGGGATCCGCCGCCGAGATACACAAAGCGCGCGGCGCGCACCGCCTCGGCATTGGCGGGGTCCTCGGCGTCGGCTCGTCCGAGCACCATGAGGCCGCGCACGGTTCCTCCGAGCGAGGCGAACCAGGCGGTGGCGAACTCCACGGCCTTGGCCGGGTGCTCGTACGCGGCGGCGGTGGGCAGCACCAACACCTCGCCCCCGCCCGACGCGGCCAACAGCTCGGCGTCGAACTCGCAGCCGGGGCGCCATTCGTCGCCTCCGACCAGCGCCAGCGGTCCCGTTGCGGACATGGCAGCACCTTAGGGGCACGAGCCGGGCGCCGGAGTCAGGCCTAGTCTCGGCCCATGGCAACCGAAACGACCTTCCCGGGCTCCACGGCGATCGTCACCGGTGCCGCGTCGGGCATCGGCCGGGCTCTCGCCACGGCTCTGGTCGAGCGCGGCGCGCATGTGGTGCTGGCCGACATCGACGATGTGGGCGTCAAGGCAGCCGCCGAGGAGCTGGCGGGCCGGGGTGGGAAGGTCACGCCGGTCGTGCTCGACGTCACCGACGCAGCTGCCTTCGCCGCGCTGGTGGCACAGGCGGCCGATGAAAGCGGCCGCGTCGACCTGCTGTTCAACAATGCCGGCATCGGCGTGGGCGGGCCGGTACGCGACATGACCACCGCGCATTTCGACCGGGTCATCGATGTGAACCTGCGCGGTGTCGTCCACGGGGTGATGGCGGCCTACCCGCGCATGTGCGACCAGGGCAGTGGGCACATCGTCAACACGGCCTCGTTGGCCGGCCTCATCTCCTCCCCCATGCTCACGCCCTATGGCGCGGCCAAGCACGCCGTGGTGGGTCTGAGCACGAGCCTGCGAGCCGAGGCCGCCGCCCACGGCGTGCGGGTGAGCGTCATCTGCCCCGGCGTCATCGACACCCCGCTGCTCGACAAGGGCAACCCGGCCGACCTTCCCGGGGGTGTCGAATTCCCCAACGGGCGCAAGCTCCTGACCAAGTCGATCGGGCGGGCCTATCCGGCCGACCTCCTGGCCCGCGACGTCCTGGACGGGGTGCGCCGCAACCGCGCCTTCATCGTCACGCCGCGACATGCCCGCATGGCGTGGCGGATCCACCGCGCCGCGCCCGAGCTGTTCCAACGGGGCCTGCCGGCCGGGCTGCGGCGGATCACACGCCTGCTTTCCGACTGAGACGCCCGTCCGGGCTGCAGCCCGGACGGGCGTCTCAGTCG
>DATGGF010000041.1:0-4982 GCA_035308625.1 Acidimicrobiales bacterium
TCAGAGTCGAACTTCCCCACCCCGGACCAATTCACCCGGAATCAACCGGGCGTGGCCTATTCGGCGATCGGCCAGCAGAACGTGCAGGCCAACGCCCTGCAGATGGCCATGGTGGCCTCCGGACTGGCTGACAACGGCGTGATCATGACGCCGCACGTGATGTTCCAGATCCGCGATTCGCAGGGAAACCTGGTCACCCGCTACGCCCCCACCCCGTGGCACCAGGCCACCAGCGCGGCAACGTCGGCCGCGGTAACCAAACTGATGACCGAGGTGGTCCAGCACGGCACCGCCTTCGGGATCTTCCCCCCGCAGGAGAACGTGGCGGCCAAGACGGGAACGGCCGAGACCAACAACGGCGCGTCGACCACCGACTGGATGATCGCCTTCGCCCCGGCCAACCAACCCCGGGTGGCCGTCGCCGTCGTCGTCCCCAACGAGCCGGGCGGCCACTCCGACGCCGTCGGCGCCACCATCGCCGGTCCTGTTGTCAAGGCCATGATCGCCGCCGCGTTGGCGCAGACGTGACGCCGCGCTCGCTTAGGCTCTGACCAGCCATGGACGCCCCCCGGACCCCCCGACTCCTTTCGAGCCGGTACGAGCTGTCCCACCTGGTCGCCCGAGGCGGCATGGCCGAGGTGTACCGCGCCCACGACCGGCTGCTCGACCGGCCGGTGGCCCTGAAGGTGCTGTTCCCCGAGCTGTCGGTGGACCGCTCGTTCGTCGAGCGCTTCCGTCGTGAGGCGCAGGCCGCCGCCAACCTTTCGCATCCCAACATCGTCCCCGTCTTCGACTGGGGCGAGGACGAGGGGACCTATTTCATCGTCATGGAGTTCGTGGACGGCCGGCCCCTGTCGGCCATCCTGCGCACGGCCGGGCCGCTGCACCCCGACCGGGCGGCTGAGATCGCCGCCGACGTGGCTGCCGCGTTGTCCTACGCCCACCGCCATGGGGTCATCCACCGCGACGTGAAGCCGGGCAACGTCCTCATCACCGACGAGGGCACGGTGAAGGTCACCGACTTCGGTATCGCCCGCGCCGTGAACACCGAGGAGAGCCTCACCCAGACCGGCGCGGTGATGGGCACGGCTACGTACTTCTCACCCGAGCAGGCCGAGGGCATGGGGGTCGACGCCCGCAGCGACATCTACTCGCTCGGTGTCGTGCTCTTCGAGATGGTGGTGGGGCGGCCCCCGTTCCTGGGCGACACCCCGGTGGCGGTGGCGTCCAAGCACGTGCGCGAGCACCCGCCGGCCCCTCGCGAGATCAATCCCGGGATCCCCCCCGACCTCGAGGCCATCATCCTGAAGTGCATGGCCAAGTCACCCGAGCACCGCTATGCCACGGGCGACGAACTGCGGGTCGACCTCATGCGGTTCCGCGAAGGCCGGGCTGTGGCGGCCATGTTGCACCCGACCGGGGTCAACCCATCGGTAGGAACGACGACCACGATGGCGGCGGTGGGTGCCACCCAGGCCCTGCCCGCGGTGGGCGGACCGACCGGTCCCGTCGCCATGGAGCCACCGGCCAGCCGCACACCCGTCTACGTGGGCATCCTCCTCATCCTGCTGGCTGCCCTGGCCGTGGTGGTGGTCTTCCTGGGGAACGCTCTGGGCTGGTGGCACCTCGGTGGCTCGTCGAACACCGTGACGATCCCCAACCTCGTGGGCAAGGACGTCACCGCGGCAGAGGCGACGTTGCGGGACGACGGCCTCAAGGCGCGAGCGCAGGCCGACCCCAACAGCAACCAGCCCAACACCAAGGTCATCCGGACGAATCCGGGAGCGGGCACCTCGCTGGCCAAGGGGAAGACGGTGACGCTCATCACCGGCAACCAGGGCAACCAGGTCACCGTCCCGAGCGAGATCAACCAGTCGGTGCAGGCCGCCACCCAGGCCTTGCAGGCCATCGGCTTGCAGGTGGTGAGCCAGTCGTCGAACACCTGCAACCAACAGAACATCGTGTGCGACCAGAACCCCAAGGGCGGCACGCCGATCAACCCCGGTGGGACGGTGACGCTCTTCACCGCCCCGTCCCAGTCGACCACGACGACCGCTCCCGAGGGCTCGGTGCCCGACGTGACGGGTGACACCGTGGGCCAGGCGTGCAACAAGCTCGGCCAGGCCGGCTTCCAGTGCGGAAACACGACCTACCAGTCGTCCAACTCCTTCGCCTCGGGCATCGTCATCTCCACCAACCCCTCGGCGGGGAGCCCCGAGGCGAACGGGACCACCGTCAACCTGGTGGTCTCGAGCGGTTCGTCGACGGTCACGGTCCCCAACATCGTCGGGCTCTCGCTGTCCGATGCCGAGACGCGCCTACAGCAGGCCAACCTGGTGCCGGCGCCGACCTGTCAGGGCACGCTCAATCAGAACAACGACAACACGGTTGTGTCCCAGAACCCCAGTGGCGGCGACACCGCCAACTCGGGGACGACAGTGACCTTCACCTACGACAAGTTCCCGAGCTGCTCGAGTTCCACCACGACCACGTCTTCGACACCGCCCGGCCACCTGCGACCCGCGGCGATGTCGGCGGGCGACTCGTCACCGGCGGCCTCGTCGACGACCGATCGGCCCCGCACCAGCGGCTCGGCCTGACGGCCGGCCGTTCCGGGCTGGCCTCAGCTCGGGGCGGGCGTGGAGGCGAGCAGGAAGTTCTGCAGGAGCGCCGGTCCGTTCGGCGTCAGGATCGACTCGGGGTGGAACTGCACACCTTCCACCGGTAGTTCGCGATGGCGTAGCCCCATGACCACTCCGTCCGCCGTCTCGGCGGTGACCTCGAGGACGTCGGGAAGCCCCTCGCGCTCCACCACCAAGGAGTGATACCGGGTGGCCTCGAACGGGTTGGGTAGGTCGGCGAACACGCCGATCCCGGTATGGAAGACGGCGGAAGTCTTCCCGTGCATCAGTTGGGGCGCGGGCACGACCCGAGCGCCGAATGCCTGGCCGATGCACTGGTGTCCGAGGCAGACGCCCAAGATGGGGAGCTCGCCCGCAAGCTGGCCGACCACATCGAGGCTGACCCCTCCGTCCTCAGGGCGCCCGGGGCCGGGCGAGATGATCAGGAGATCGACCTCGAGCGCCCGGATGCCTGCGATATCGATGGCGTCGTTGCGGTAGACGACCGGCTCGGCGCCGAGCTCCCCGAGCTCCTGCACCAGGTTGTAGGTGAAGGAGTCGTAGTTGTCGATCAGCAGGACCCGGGCGGCCATGGCCCGGCCGAGACTAACGCCGGCTGGAGCCCATGTCGTAGTCTCGAAACCCATGGCAGGCCGTCAGGGCCCCGGGGGGGCGACACGCAAAGGCCGTTCCAGTGGCCGGGCCACGGCTCGGCCCGGACGAGGCTCCACCTCGAGTGGGCGCTACACGCCGCCCATCCCCCGCAGCGTCAAGGTCAGTCCCAAGTGGATGGGGCCGCTCATCCTGGTGCTGCTGGTGCTCGGCGCCCTCACGATCGTCCTGAACTACTTCGACCAGCTGCCGGCCAGTCCTACCAACTGGTACCTCCTCGGGGGTATCGCCCTCATCGCCGGAGGGTTCGTCACCGCCACTCAGTACCGCTGATCGCACGCCGTCCGTCCGCCCCAGGAGGTCCGAGGCCATGCAACTGCTTGGTGTGCACCACGTCTCCATCAACGTTCCCGACGTCGACGCTGCGTTGCGCTTCTACACCGAGGTGCTCGGGTGCCAGGCGCGTACGGACCGGCCGGACTTCGGCTTCGGCGGGGCGTGGTTGGACGTCGGCGGCCAGCAAGTGCACCTCATCGAAGGTGTGACCCCGGACGCCAAGGGTCAGCACTTCGCCGTGCAGGTGCCGTCGATGGCCGAGGCCATCGCGGAGCTCCGAGCGCGGGGTATCACCGTGAGCGATGCCATCCCGGTGGCGGCCAACCTCCAGGCGTTCCTGGAGGACCCGGCGGGCAACGCCATCGAGCTGCACGAGGTCGGGGGCGCGTAGCCCCCGCCCCGCTCGGCCTGGCGACTAGCCCAGGCGCTCGATGATGGTGGCGTTGGCCATGCCACCGCCCTCGCACATGGTCTCGAGACCCCAACGGCCGCCGGTGCGCTCCAGCTCGTTGAGCAAGGTGGCCATGAGCTTCGTGCCCGAAGCCCCGAGCGGGTGACCCAGTGCGATGGCGCCCCCGTTGACGTTCACCTTCGCCATGTCGGGGTGGAGCTCCTTCTCCCAAGCGAGCACGACCGAGGCGAAGGCCTCGTTGATCTCCACCAGGTCGATGTCGTCGAGCGTCATCTTGGCCCGCTCGAGCACGGACTTGGTCGCCGGGATGGGACCGGTGAGCATGGTGACCGGGTCCACGCCAGCCAGCGCGAACGCGTGGAACCTCGCCCGTGGTGTGAGACCCAGTGCCGCGGCCTTCTCCTCGCTCATGATGAGGACGGCCGAGGCTCCATCGGTGATCTGCGACGAGTTGCCCGCGGTCACCTTGCCGTCGGCCTTGAAAGCCGGCTTCAGATTCGCCAGTACCTCCACCGTGGTGCCGGGCCGGATGCCCTCGTCAATGGAGAATGTCTCGTCGGTGACCTTTCCTTCGTCGTCCTTCACCGACAACGGCACGATCTCGCGCTCGAAACGCCCCTCGGCTGCCGCGGTGGCGGCGTTGGCCTGGCTGCGGGCGCTGAAGCCGTCGAGGTCGTCGCGTGACAAGTTCCACTGGTCGGCGATCATCTCGGCCGAGATGCCCTGCGACACCAGCCCGCCACGCTCGGCGTAGCGGTTCATCATGGTGGGGCCGAAGGGGAAGCCGAGGTCGCGCACGACCGAGGAGCCCATGGGCGTGTGCGTCATGTGCTCGATGCCGGCGGCGACCACCACGTCGTAGGCCCCGGCGATGACGCCCTGGGCGGCGAAGTGGAGCGCCTGCTGGGACGAGCCGCATTGGCGGTCGAGGGTGGTGGCGGGCACCGATTCGGGGTAGCCCGCGGCCAGCACGGCGTTGCGGCCGATGTTGAGGGCTTGCT
>DATGGF010000042.1:0-4637 GCA_035308625.1 Acidimicrobiales bacterium
CCCGCCGGCAGAGCCGAATCGCCCGCGGCCTGACCCGCCGGCAGAGCCGAATCGCCTGCGGCCTGCCCCGCTGGGACAGATCGCTCGAGATCAGGCGCCGTCGAGGAGGCTGGCTCGGCGCCCGCCCCCGGGCGAAGCGCCGACCTCGATGAACCACTCGAGCCCCCACATGGCCACGAAGGCCTCGGGCGGCATGGACAGGAAGAACGACGTCTCGGAGATCTGGCTGGCGTGCGCCTCCATGGCTCGTCGCTTCTGCTCGAGATACGGCGTCACGTCGATCTCGGCGGTGATGCGGCCCGCTTCCACCCCGAGCTCGCTCACGTCCGGGAGCTCGTCGGGTATCTCCATCCCGAACTCCTCCCCCCGCGTGGTGAGGTCCTGCACGTAGGTGCGGTCGATGGTGGCCATGAAGACACGGGGCGTGCCCGCCATCTCCGCGGCTCGGAGCCCCACCCGGTGTACCTGGATGTGGTCGGGATGGCCGTACCCGCCGTGCTCGTCGTACGCCGATACGACATCGGCGTGTTCCTCGCGCAACAGCTCGGCCAATACGGTCGCCGCCTCGTCCACGTCGGTGCGCCAGAAGCTGCCGGGACGGTCGTTGGACGGTTCACCGGCCATGCCCGAGTCGCCGAACCCCAGCGTGACGTGACGGGCCACGCCCAGGATCCGGCAGGCCTCGGCCAGTTCCTTGGCCCGGCGGCTGGCCAGGTCCTCGCCGGGCTCCAAGAAGCCCTCGGGCACCTCACCCAGCTCACCCGCGGTGGCCGTGACCAGCACCACCCGGTGACCCTCGGCGGCTAGACGGGCCATCGTCCCGCCGGTGGCGATCGACTCGTCGTCGGGATGGGCGTGGAAGAACACTGCGGTGGCCATGACCGGCGAGGCTACCGACCGGTGCGCCGGCCCGGCGCGTCAGTGCTGGGCGGCTCGCTCCTCCATGGCACCCAGGTCGACCAGAAGGAAGAGCCCCTCGGCCTCGGCGGTGCACAAGTCGCCGCAGTGGCAGGTGGCCCGGCCGTGCAGACGCCGGCCCCGGGGCCGGTCGAAGGTGGCTCGGAACCGCAGGTCGCGGTCGATGGGGGTCGGTTCGCGATAGCGCACGGTCAGAGAGGCGGTGACCGCCACCGTCCCCCCCGCGTGGAGGGCGGCGCCGAAGACGTGGTCGATGAGCGCGGCGACGTAGCCGCCGTGGACCATGCCGGGCCCGCCCACGTAGGCACGGTTGAGGCGGACGACCCCTTCGGCATAGGCATTGCCCTCGTCGTCCCGGCCGAGCTCGAGAGGCATGGGCATCCCGAGCGGGTTCGTCCCGCCGCCGAACATGGTCAGGTCGAGGTAGGCGTCCCACCCGTCGATGGCCTGGCGCCGGCGGAACTCGGCCGGGTTGTAGACGTCGAGCGCCGGGCCCTGGAGGTGGCCCCGCGCTTGGCGCAGCAGGTCCAGGGCTTCGCGCAGCTCGTCGTCCGGCGCGTCGTGGGACAACAGGGTGTCGACGACGGCGCGCAGCTCGTCGCCCACCTGTCGGCGCAGGGGTGGGATGTCGGCTCGGGCGTCGCTCACGTGGTCCGTTCCAGTCGGGGCCCGTCGCCTGCCCGCAGCCGGCCCGGGGTAGGCAGATGGTAGAAGAGCGGGGTTCGGCCCGCAGCGGGCTGTCGGTCCACCATCTGGTGGGCCTGCCGACAGGAGGATGGCCATGGCCACGACGACCCACACGGTGACCACGCCCGACGGGCCCATGGTGCTGACGGTGGACGGCCCCGACGGAGGCGCTCGACGGGGAATCGTGCTGATACAGGAAGCCTTCGGAGTGAACCACTACATCGAGGACGTCGCCGGGCGGTTGGCGGAGGCGGGCTACCTCACGGCCGCCCCGCACCTCTTTCACCGCACCGGTGACACCGTGGTGGGCTACACCGAGTACGACAAGCTCGCCCCGCATATGCAGGCGCTCAACGAGCAGAGCCTCCTCGACGACGTCGACGCGGCCATGGCCTGGCTGGCCGGAAAGGGGATCGAGGCGCAGTCCACCGGCATTGTCGGGTTCTGCATGGGCGGCACGGTGGCCTTCCTCACCGCCGTGCGCCGCCCCGTGGGCGCGGCGGTGACGTTCTACGGCGGGGGAGTCGGTCAGGGGCGCTTCGGCCTGCCGCCGCTCATCGAGTTGGCCCCGGACCTGGGCGCGCCGTGGCTCGGTCTCTACGGGGATGAGGACAAGGGGATCCCGGTCGAGGACGTGGAAGCCCTGCGGGCCGCGGCGAAGCATGCCGGCGTGCCGACCGAGGTCGTGCGCTACGGCGATGCCGGCCACGGCTTCCACTGCCACGCGCGTCCCGACTACAACGAGGGCGCGGCGACCGATGCCTGGAGCCGGGCGCTCACCTGGTTCGACACCTACCTGCCCGGCTGAGCCCACTTCTGTGCCCCGTTGGACCGCACCCGACGGGGTCGCTCTGGCCTACGAGGTGCACGGCGAGGGCCCGGCGGTGGCGCTGCTGCACGGCTTCGCCTCCAACTCCCGCATCAATTGGGAGCGCCCGGGCGTGGTGCAGGCGCTGATCGACGCGGGCCACACGGTGGTGACCTACGACGCCCGGGGGCATGGCGGATCGGACGCCCCGCACGACCCCGCCGCCTATGCGGGGGAGACGCTCGTGGGCGACGCCGTGGGCCTACTCGCCGCGCTAGGCCGGCCGGACGCCGATCTCGTCGGCTACTCGATGGGGGCGCAGGTGGCGGTGCGGGTGGCGGCCACGGTCGGCACCCCCCGGCGTCTGGTGCTCGGTGGGGTGGGGGACCGGCTGCTCGGACCGGCTCCGGTGCTCGGACCCGCCGCCGGCGAGATCGTGGCGGCGTTGGAAGCCGACGACCCGGCCACGGTGCCCGGCGCCACCGGGCGGTCGTTCCGGGCCTTCGCCGATGCCACTAAGGCCGACCGCCTGGCCCTGGCCGCCTTGCAGCGAGCCTGGCCGCTCGGCGGGCCGGCGCCGCTGGCCGAGCTCCGCGGGCCGGTGCTCATCGTGGTGGGTACGCGCGACACCTTGGCGGGAGACCCTGACCGGCTGGCCGCCTCCATCACCGGCGCCCGCGTGACGCGGGTGCCCGGTGATCATCTGTCGGCGGTGGTCTCTGCCGAGTTCTCGGCCGCGGTGACCCGGTTCCTCGAGTCCTGACGCCGTCGGGCCGTTGCCCGCGGCCGGCCTCGTCCAAACAGGGTCCGACGTTCAACGCCGGTCGACGGTCAGCGGCGGTCGTCGTCCAGGTTCTCGGCTACCGATTGCTCGAGCCAGTCGGCTTCGTCCGCGTCGGGCGGCCGTGGGGATCGTTGCACCGACTGCTGCTCCTCGACGACCTCCGACTGCTCGAGCACGTCGGCTTCGGGACGGTCGCCGATCTCGCCCGGCGTCGGGCTCGCGTCTGCCTCCGTGTCGTCTGGTTCGGAAGCGGTCCGGTCCTTGTCCATGGCACCACCAATGTCGTCGTCCGACTACCGCAGCACGGGAGTCTCGCCCACTGGTGGACGTCGCGCCAAAGGCGTTCGCCCGCTCCACCAGAAACCAAGGAGGCCGACGGCGACCATGGCCGGCATGACCGCCATCGCCGCGGTGAACCCCGCGGGGGAGTGCCCACCGTGGCCGACGGTGTCGAGCAACGCGCCGATGGCCAGGTCGGCCAGCACCGCCGCGGTGAATCCCCCGATGTTCACCACCCCGGTGGCCGCCCCGCCCCGCTCGGCCGGGTTGGCTTGACGGGCCAGGTCGAAGGCCACCACCGAAGCGGGGCCGGCCACGCCGGTCGCCACCAGCAGGACGACGATCAGCCAGCCCGGATCGTGACCGAGCCCGAGGACGAGGTTCAGCACCCACACGCCGGCGAGCAGGCCACCGGTGGCATAGACGAAAGCCACCCGACGCCCCGGGGCGCGCACCATGAGCAGGCCGACCGGCGGGGCGCCGGCTACCGCGGCCACGACCACCAGGGCGAGCGCGTCGCTGGCCCGCGCCGGATGGAGGTGCTCGGCGCGAACCAGGAACGGGTAGCCCCACAATGCGGTGAAGACGGCGAAGGGGCCGCTCAGGGCGAAGTGTGCCCACGTCCCTCGCCACGTCCCTCGTTGGCCCATGACTTGGCGCACCGCGTCCACCATGCGGTCACCGGGTTGGCGAGGCGGCAACGGCGCGCGGCGCGCGGGGGTGGTCGCGGCGATCTTTGGCGCTTCGGGTCGATCGCTCAGTACGAGCCACACCAGCGCACCGATCGCCAAGGTGGCCAGCGCGCTCGTGGCGAAGGTGGTCGTCCACCCGAGACGGGTGAGCCCCACGTGGAGCGGCACCGTCGAGACGATCCCTCCCACTCCGCCCACCAGGCCGGTGAGGGAGGCGAGCAGGCCGTAACGGGTCACCGGGAACCAGTTCTGGGCGAGGCGCAGGACGCTCAGGAAGGTCACCGCGTCGCCCAGGCCCACGAGCGCCCGTCCGAGCAGCGCCACGCCGGCCGAGTGGGTCAGGGCGAAGGCGAGCTCGCCCGCACCCATGAGGGCCACCGCGGCGAGAAGCATGCGCTTGGGGCCGAATCGGTCGGCCATGGCCCCGGCCGGGATCTGCATGAGCGCGTACAGGCCCAGCTGCACGGCC
>DATGGF010000043.1:0-7613 GCA_035308625.1 Acidimicrobiales bacterium
CCGCCGTGTCGGAAGCGGGAGGGTTCGGCTGCCTGGGCGCGTCGACCATGTCCTCTGACCAGATGGTCGAGGAGATGCGGGCCGTGCGCCAGGCCACCGAGCGGCCCTTCGGGGTCGATCTCCTCACGGCCATGCCGGGCGACATGGTGGCCCAGGTCGAGCGCATCATCGCCGGGGGCGCGTCGGTGTTCGTGGCCGGGCTGGGCGTCCCCGTGGAGGTGGTGGAGCTGTGCCACCGCCACGGGCTGCTGGTCGTCAACATGTGCGGGAAGGTCGACCACGCCCGCCGGGCCGTCGACGCCGGTTGCGACATCGTCGTTGCCCAGGGCACCGAAGCGGGTGGGCACACCGGGCAGGTGGCGACCATGCCGCTCGTTCCCCAGATAGTCGACGCCGTGGGCGACCGCGTGCCGGTGGTGGCGGCCGGCGGCATCTTCGACGGCCGCGGATTGGCCGCCGCGCTGACGCTCGGCGCCGACGGTGTGTGGGTGGGCACCCGTTTCATCGCCACGCCCGAAGCTCGCTCGGTGGCCGGGTACAAGGACGCGTTGCTGCGCTCCGCCGAGGACGGCACCACGGTGAGCCGGGCCTATTCGGGCAAGACCATGCGGGTCGTGCGCAACGACTACACCCGGTTCTTCGACGAGCACCCGAGCGAGCTCCAGGCGTTCCCGGGCCAGCTGGGCCGGTCGATCTCGGACAAGGCCTTCCACCTCGGCGGTGACGGGGACACGCTCGAAGTGGACCCCGCCCGCGAGTGCTACCCGGCGGGGCAGGGGGTCGGCGCCATCGGCGAACTCGTCCCCGCCGCCGAGCTGGTCCGCCGGTTCGTGGCCGAAGCGGAGGAGGCCTTGGCTCGGGCGAACTCGGTGACCGTCCGCACCTGAGCGATCACCGGCTGCGGGCAATGCCCGCTGTAGCCTCGAAGCGCCACCATGAACTCACCGGGACACGTCGCCCCCGTGCGCATGATTCCCCGCCGCGCCACCATCGACGGACGGCGGATGCGCTACGCGCTGTCCGACAACGAGGGTGCGCCCGGGCCCGACGGTCCCCAAGACGAGCCGCTGTGGGCCGTCAACCTCCACGGCTACTTCGCCGGGGGCGGCATGTACTGGCGCGAGAGCGCCCACCTGGCCCGCACGTTCGGCTGGCGGGTGCTCAACCCGAGCCTCCCGGGTTTCGCCGGCAGCGACCCGCTCCCGTGGGAGCACACCAACATCCGCGCCATCACCCGCCAGCTGGCCATGCTCATGGACCAGCTGGGCATCGAGCGGGCCGTGTTGCTCGGTCACTCCATGGGGGGCGCGGTGGCGGTGCAGTTCGCCTCGGTCTTCCCGGACCGCACCTTCGGGATCGTCTACCGCGACGGCGCGGCCACCCCAGAGTGGCGGCGTCGCCATGGACTGGTCGCCCAGCTGCTGCGCCCCGCCCTTCCCGACCTTGCCGCGGTGGCCGACCTCACGGTGGCCGCGGCCCTGGACATGCCCGACATGTTCATCGGCCGGCGGGTGGCCTCGATGATGCGGGGGCTGTGGCCCGATGCCCGTCGCAATCTCCGCTCCATGAGCCGGACGTTGCCGGTCGGGGCCATGCTCATGTCGATGGACCTCCGCCCGGAGCTCCATCAGGTGGTGGAGTCCGACGTGCCCATGCTGGCCGTGTGGGGTTGCTTCGACCGGATCTGCACCGCGGCGACGGCCACCGAGTTCATCGAGCTGACCGGCGCACCGCTGCAGTGGGTGCCCGGCGGCCACTCGTGGATGCTGCCGCGCCCTCAGGGCCAGACCGACGTGCTGCGTTACTTGCCGCGGGGCCGGGCCTTCCTCACCAACATGCTGGACCGCCGCCGTCGTCTGCTCGAACAGCTGGCCGGGCCGCAGGCCACCACCGGGCTGCGAGTCGTGCGCTGACGCTCGGCGTCGAGCGTCACGGTCCGAGCTCGCTCACTTGGCGCCGGCGGCCCGTCGGGCCACCGCCGCCAGCATCTCCCGGCGCATGAGCCCGCCGATCGCCCGGACGGGGACCCAGTAAGGCCGGAACGAGCGCCGGGCACGGTCGTCGGTGCCGACGACCCGCGTCTCGGTCGTGAGCGTCACCGATCCCGCGTCCCCGGCGACGTGGAAGTTCATGGCGCCCTTGGCGAAGCCCGGTTCGTCGAACGTGTCGAACGCGGCCGCGTCGGGCAGCGGCTCGAGCCGTTCGATCGGGCGCCAGAACCGGCCCACCGCGCCCAGGGCGACTTCCGAGTCGCTCCGGCCCAGTTCGACGAACCCGAATTCGACGAACAGGTCCAGCCACTTTCGGTTGGGCGGCAGGGGCCACCGGCGGGCGGCCAGCGCGGCCGGGGCCAGGCGCAGCGCCAACATGGATCCGCCGAAGGGCGTGGCCCGGGGCGTCAGCACGAGAAGCGCATCCCAGACGCGCTCGGGCGATGCGTCGATGCGGCGCTCGTGCACCTCCCGGAAGTGCCATGCCGGGAGGTGCCGGTCGAGCAGCGACACGGTTCCGGAGGCCATCGACATCGTGGGCACCGACCTCTCGCGGGCGACAAGCCCAGTTTCTCCTCTGGGCTTCGATCTGAACCAATCCGGCCGCCGCCGAGTTCACTTCTCCGATAATTTTCACGTGTGGCCCTCCTCCCGGAGCCTCAGCCATCGGCGGTGGTGGCTCCTCGCCGAAGAGGAAGGCCCAGCCACCGAATCGTGCGCTCGGACCGGGCCGGCAATCTGGTGGTCCGGAGGGTGTTGCTCACCATCTGGGCCCTGGTCCCCGCGGTCACCTTCGGGTGGGGAGCGCCGTTCACCTTCACCTATGCCGCCATTCGCCTGCGCAGTGCCCGGCTGGGGGTGATGGCGGCCCTGTATGGCGTGGTCGCCGTCGTCTCCTTCTTTCTGGTCGGCGTGACCAACAGCGACACGGCCTGGCAGGGCAACGTCGGCACGGCCATGGCCTTGGTGGAAGCCGGCGTAGCGACGGCACACGCTTTCGTTCTCCGGGCGCGGCTGCTCAGGCTCCCCTCGCTCGACCAGGAAGCCCTCGACGATGCAACGAGCAGGATCCGACTGCGGGAAAGGGCCAGGCACGTGGTAGCCACGAATCCCGGGCTGGCCAACGAGCTGCGGATCGGACGTCCCGATCTGCCCCGGCAGTTCGACGATGGGGGCTTGATCGACGCGAACCATGCGCCGCTCTCGGTGCTCGAGTCCGTGCCCGGGATCACTTCGGAGATCGGTGATCAGATCGTCGCGGTCCGAGACGGAATCGGCGGCTTCGACTCTCTGGACGACCTGTCCATCACATTGAACCTGCCTCCCCAGGCACTCGATCACGCGGCTGACTTTCTGGTCTTCTTGCGCTGAGCGCACTGAGGCCGTTCGGCCCTAGCCGCGACGCCATGGGGACGCTTGACCATGAAGCATGAGAGGACGACTCCAGAACACCCTGCGCCGCCTGACACGAGTGGCGAGGCCGATCGCTCTTCGGTCAGCGGGCCGGTCGGGATCGCCGACGTCGGTGGTCAGAC
This sequence comes from Acidimicrobiales bacterium, assembly GCA_035308625.1. Lineage (GTDB taxonomy): Bacteria > Actinomycetota > Acidimicrobiia > Acidimicrobiales > UBA8190 > DATGGF01. The sequence continues at coordinate 3,527 of DATGGF010000043.1, forward strand.
ACATCGGGAGGCGATCCGGCCGGGCCTACGAGACCCCTGTGGTGGCCGTGAAGCACGATGACGGTTTCCTGATCGCTCTTCCCTATGGGCCCCGCACCGACTGGCTCCAGAACGTGCTGGCCCATCACGGCGCCGGCCTCGTCATGGACGGCCAGACCTACGAAGTGGACCAGCCCGAGGTGATCCCCATGGCCGAGGCGACCAGCTACTTCCGCCAGAAGGAGCAGCGCCTCCACCGACAGTTCGGAGTCGACTCCGCGCTGAAGGTGCACCGGGCCTCGTAACGTCCGCTCGGCACTGATCCCCCCAGACGGACCAGGAAGGCGGCCGTAAGATCAGCCCTTCCAGCGGCGGGCCGGTCCGCACCTGGACGACCGGGGGGTGCCAGTGGAGACGCCGGGTCAGCTGCTGCGGACGCGCCGAGAGGTGCTCACCGCTGGTATCGCCGGTGCCTTCGGCCTGGCCCTGGCCGCGTGCAGCGGGAAGACGACGAAGGTAGCGGCGTCCATCCCGCCGGCCGGCTCGGACCTCGGCGCGGTGGAACACGTGGTCTTTCTCATGCACGAGAACCGGTCGTTCGACCATTACTTCGGCACCTACCCCGGAGTGCGGGGCTTCGCGGACCCCACGGCCCTGCCCGGCGTGTTCAGCCAGGCGTGGAACGGCTCGGCCGACGGCTATGACGCCACCTCGCTACTGCCCTTCCATCTGGACACGCTCACCGGCAACGCCGACTGCACCTTCGACCTGTCGCACGACTGGAACGCCCAGCATTTCTGCTGGAACAACGGGGCCATGGACAAGTGGGTCACCACCCACACCTCGCCGCAGTTCGAAGGCTCGGGACAGGGCGTGCTGACCATGGGCTACTACACGCGGGCGGACATTCCCTATTGGCACGCGCTGGCTGACGCCTTCACCATCTGCGACAACTATCACTGCTCGGTGCTCGGGCCGACACACCCCAACCGGCTCCACGCGCTTTCGGGAACGCTCGATCCGGCCGGTGACGCGGGCGGCCCGGTGCTCGTCACCTACAGCGACTCGGCCCGGCTCGGAAGCGCCCATTGGCAGACCATGCCCGAGGTCCTCGAGGCCAAGGGGATCTCGTGGAAGGTGTACAACCCTCCGGGGGCGGCCTTCCAACCCTCGAGCCCGATCTCGCTGGCCATCAGCGACAACATCCTCCTGTACTTCCACCGTCACGTCTCCGACCCGTCGTCGCCGCTCTACAAGCGCGCCTTTGCGCCGATCTTCCCGGCCGACTTCCGGCGCGACGTCATGAACGACGAGCTGCCCGCGGTGTCGTGGGTCACCCCCCCGGTGGGATACGACGAGCACCCACCCGCTCCGCCCGCCGCCGGCGAGTGGTTCGCCAACCAGGTCCTGAGCGCCCTGGTGGCCAACCCCAAGGTCTGGGCCAAGACCGTGCTCTTCATCATGTACGACGAGAACGACGGATTCTTCGACCACGTCCCACCCCCCGTCCCTCCGCCCGCAACGGCCGGCGAGTACGTCACCGCACCTCATCCGCCTCCCCCCGAAGCGGGCATCGCCGGGCCCATCGGCTTCGGCTTCCGCGTGCCCATGCTCGTGGTCTCGCCCTTCAGCCGGGGCGGCAACGTGTGCTCGGAGGTCTTCGACCACACGTCTCAACTGCTATTCCTGGAGCAGCGTTTCGGCGTGCGCGCTCCCAACATCTCGGCCTGGCGACGCCACACGGCCGGCGATCTCACCGGGACGCTGCAGGTGTCGCACCGGGACATCACCGTCCCCCCGTTGCCCCCGACCGACGCCCGCAGCGCGGCGGTACTCCAGCAGTGCAGCCAAGGCCAGCTCATAGAGCTGGACACGACCAACCCTCCGCCCTTCGCCCTTCCGCAACCCCAGATGATGCCGGTGCCGGAACAGGGGACGCGTACGAAGGTCGGTTGACCCTCCGTCTCACAGGGTCCCTCATCACATTTCGATCGATACGGCCCCAGTGGTGCTGGCACCCATCACTGATCCGAGTTGGCACCCTGGTCCGGTCCCGGCGCCGTCTTCATACTGAGAGTCGGGATGGCCACTTCGCCACATTTGACGATGTACGAAGAGGCCGTTCGCACTGAACATTGCGGTTCGCAGAAACCCGTTTCGCCCCCAAGTGGCGTGACGGCGGAGACGACACTCAGTCACTGGAGGTCAGGAACTTGAAGGCTCGAACCATGCTGCGTTTGGTGGGGTTGCCGTTGCTGGCGTGCGTCGGAGTACTCGGCGCATCGGCATCGTCGGCGTTCGGCATCGCCATGCACGTCCCCATCGACCCGACCAGCCCGCTGTTCATCCCGCTGGGGCCCATACCGCCCGGCGTGCCCGGCGTGACGGTCGATCCCAATTGCCCGCCGGCCATCAGCACGGCCTTTGCCGCTTTCGAATTCGTCGACGGCAACGGCCACGTGTACGGCCCGTTGGCCCACCCGTTGACCAACGGCGCCAACGTCGAAGGGAACGCCTTCTTCCTCGGGCTCACCGATCCGACCGACCCCACCAGCGTGGCCTACGCCTACGCCGGACAGGGACACGCCTGGTTCGGTTCCAACAACTTCCCCAACCCGATGACGCCCGACATCACCCCAGGTCCGAACGCCCAGGTGTCGGCCCAGACGTTCAGCTTCCACGGCGTCGGCGTGAACGGCACCCCAGGTTCCCTGGATGTGCAGGGGAGCTTCGGCCAGACGCAGTCGGCCAGTGGCCACCAGAGCGGCTGGGGACACCTGAAGGTGACCTGCTAGCCCACCGATGAGTTCGAAGATGCCGGCGGTCCCTCCGGGCCGCCGGCATCTTCGCGTCTGATCCCAGCAGCGTCAGACGATGCGGTAGGTCTGCACCGCGTGGGCGACCACCGATCCGGCGTCGTCGGTGGCGGTGATCTCGGTGAAGGTGAGCTCGCGGCCCCGGCGCACCACGGTGGCATGGCAGAGCAGGTCGCTCTGCTTGGCCGACCCGACGTACTGCACGGACATGGACACGGTCGAAGCCCGCGCCCCCTTGCCGAAGTCGTGGTTGGACCACGCCGCCGCCGCCCCGGTGGTGTCGATGACGGCGGCGATGACACCACCGTGGTACACGACGCCGTCGTTGGTCAGGTCGGCTCGGAAGGGGAGCCGCATGACCACGTCGTCGGGCTCGTAGCGTTCGAAGCGGAGCCCCAGCCCCGACAGATACGGAGTGGCCAGCATGACGCCGGGTACGGCCAGGCGCATCGACTGCTGCTTCTCGTCGGTGAGCGGCTCGGCGCTGTCCCCGGTGGTCCCCATCGGTCGCCTCCCGTACACTGCGGCAGCGGCTTCCTGACTGACGAATCAGTTTGCGGCGGCCGAGTGTAGTGACGGCGGGTCGCCACGATCGAGGGAGGACGGCCCATGCAATGGCAGATCGAGGACACCCCGGAGCAGGAGGCCTTCCGCCAGGACTTCCGGGCTTGGCTGGCCGAGGCCCTGCCCGATGGTTGGCCCGAAGCGGTCGACGCCGGTGACGACGCCGGGCTCGAGAAGCTGAAGGCGGCGTCGGGATTCAACCCGTTCGCCTGGCAGGGCACGATCGGGCGCAGCCCCTTCGCCGCGCCGCTGTGGCCCAAGGAGTACGGCGGCCTGTCGGGCGAGGTGTGGATGCAGCAGGTGATCCGCTCCGAGCTCGTCCGCCACCGGCTCCCCACGGTGTCCATCAACCTGCTCGGTGTCGGCCTGGCCGGCCCCACGCTCATCGAGCACGGCACCGACGCGCAGAAGGAGCGCTACCTGCGCAAGATCCTCTCGGGCGAGGAGATCTGGTGCCAGCTCTTCAGCGAGCCGGGCTCGGGCTCCGACCTGGCGTCGCTCGCAACCCGGGCGGTGCCCGACGGCGACGAATGGGTCATCAACGGCCAGAAGGTGTGGACCACCATCGCCCAGTTCTCCAGCTTCGGCATGCTCCTGGCCCGCACCGACCCGTCCACGCCCAAGCACGAGGGCCTCACGTACTTCATCGTGGACATGAAGAGCCCGGGGGTCGATGTGCGGCCGCTGCGCCAGATGACCGGATCGTCCGAATTCAACGAGGTGTTCTT
>DATGGF010000044.1:0-2669 GCA_035308625.1 Acidimicrobiales bacterium
CAACCCCTACCCCACTCCCAACCACCAGGGCGACCCCTCGAAGTGCAAGGCCATGCTCCATGCGGCGGGAGTCTCCAACTTGGTGCTGAAGGACTACTACCGTGACAACGGCAACCACCCCGCCGTGTTCCAAGAGGTGCAGTCCGACTTCGCCAAGTGCGGTGTCACCGTCACCGGTATCCCGATCGCCACTGGCTACTACGGGAGCAAGGGCATCGGCGTCAAGACCCCTGACGGCCTCAAGGCGGGCGCCTGGGACATCACCGAGCCCGGCTGGGTGCCCGACTGGTTCGGCGCAGCCAACGGCCGGGCCGTGCTGCCCGACATCGTCGACGGAGCCCTCAACTTCCCCGGCACCGACTGGGGCGGGTACGACAACCCGGCGGTCGACCACCTGGTCAACCAGGCCCTGGCCGCCAAGAGCGTGTCGGCCGCATCGGCGCTGTGGCATCAGGCTGACATGAAGGCGATGGCCGATGCTCCGATCATCCCCTTCCAGACCCAGCTGACTCCGCTGTTCCGTTCGTCCCGCGTGCACAACGCGATCTACATGGCCTTCAGTAACTCGTACGACATCAGCCAGGTCTGGCTGGGCTAAGCCTCGACGTACGAGCGTTCCGTGTCACAGAGAACACCCGCCCGGCTCACCGGGCGGGTGTTCTCGTTTTCCGCCCCCGAATTCTCGTTTTCCGTCCCCGAGATTGCTAGCGTCGAATCGTGACGCTCCTCGAGGTGAACGAGCTGTCCGTTTCGTTCCCGACCTCCGACGGGGTCGTCCAGGCGGTTCGGGGGCTCTCCTTCGAAGTTGAGGCAGGCAAGACCCTCGGCATCGTCGGTGAATCCGGCTCGGGAAAGAGCGTGTCTGTACTGACGATGCTCGGCTTGAGCCTCGGGGCGGACATCGCAGGATCGGTCCGATTCGAAGGCCGCGAGTTGATCGGGCTCAGTCAGGACGAGATCCGCAGCCTCCGCGGCTCCGAGATCTCCATGATCTTCCAGGATCCGCTCTCCAGCCTGCACCCGCACTACCGGGTCGGCTGGCAGATCGCCGAAGCAGACAGGACACTTCGTTCGGTCAGCAAGGCGGAGGGGCGCAAGCGCGCCATCGAGCTCCTCCAATTGGTCCACATCCCCCAGGCGGACCAACGTGTGGACGCATACCCCCACGAACTCTCCGGTGGCATGCGCCAACGGGTCATGATCGCCATGGCCCTGGCGTCGCGGCCCAAGCTCCTCATCGCCGACGAGCCCACCACCGCACTCGACGCCACCGTCCAGGCCCAGATCATGGAGCTCCTCGCCGAGCTGCAGCGCTCACTCGGCATGGCCCTGATCATCATCACCCATGACCTGGGCGTGATCGCCTCGGTGGCCGATCGCGTCCTGGTCATGTATGCCGGCCGGGCGGCCGAGAAGTCCGGTTTGCGCTCGCTCTTCTACGAGGCTCACCACCCCTACACGCGGGGATTGCTCCGGTCGGTGCCCGCGGCCACCGGAGTGCGGGGGCGCTTGCTCCCGATCGTGGGCCAGCCGCCGAGCTTGATCCATCCCCCCGGCGGGTGTGCCTTCAACCCTCGCTGCCCCTTCGCCATGCCTCGATGCCGAGCCGAGCAGCCGCCGCTCGTTTCCATTCCCGACGCCCCGAACCACCTATCGGCTTGCTGGCTGCCCCGGGAACTCCACGGCACGGGGGACGTCGTCGACGACAGACGGGCGCGCTACGCCGACGAGCACCGGATGACGCAGGAGGCGACCCCGATTGGCTGAATCCGGCAGCGACGTCCTCCTGCGCTTGACCGATGTCGTCAAGTACTTCCCCATTCGGGAAGGGGTCTTCTTCAAGCACGAGGTGGCCCGGGTCAAGGCGGTTGACGGGATCAGCCTGGAGGTGCGCCGAGGCGAGACGCTGGGGCTGGTGGGCGAGACGGGGTGCGGGAAATCGACGCTGGCCCGCTGCATCACCCGCCTCCACCCTCTGACGTCCGGCGACATCATCTTCGACGGGCAGGAGATCGGGTCGCTGTCACGGCGCAAGATGCGCCCGTGGCGCCGCGAGATGCAGATGATCTTCCAGGATCCTTATGGGTCACTGAACCCACGGCGACGGGTCGGCTCGATCATCGGCGATCCCCTCACGATCCAAGGTGTCTCGGATCGTGAGGGACGAAAGCAGCAGGTGCAGGAGCTCATGCAGATCGTGGGGCTCAATCCCGAGCACTACAACCGCTTTCCAGCTGAGTTCTCGGGCGGTCAACGTCAGCGCATCGGTGTCGCCCGGGCTCTGGCTCTCCGGCCCAAACTGATCGTCTGCGACGAGCCTGTCTCTGCACTCGACGTCTCCATCCAGGCGCAGGTGATCAACCTTCTGGAAGACCTCCAGGACGAGTTCGGCCTCACCTACATCTTCATCGCCCACGACCTCGGTGTCGTCCGGCACGTGAGCGACCGGGTCGCGGTGATGTACCTCGGCAAGGTCGTGGAATTGGCTCCGGCTGACGACCTCTACGCCAATCCGAGGCACCCCTACACTTCCGCCCTGCTGTCGGCGACCGTCGTGGCCGACCCCGACAAGGTCAAGGACTCGCACCGAGTGGTCCTCGGGGGGGACGTGCCCTCGCCGATCAATCCGCCCTCCGGGTGCCGGTTCCACACGCGCTGCCCCAAGGCTC
>DATGGF010000045.1:0-3181 GCA_035308625.1 Acidimicrobiales bacterium
TCGACCCGGAGCTTGGGGACGAAGTCGACCTCGTACTCGGCCCCCCGGTAGACCTCGGTGTGGCCCCGCTGGCGGCCGAAGCCCTGGGCCTCGGTCAGGGTCATGCCTTGGACCCCAAGCGTCTTCAAGGCTTCCTTCACCTCGTCGAGCTTGAAGGGCTTGAGGACTGCCACGATCAGCTTCATGTGAGTGCGCTCCCTTTCGCGTGGCTCGACGGTGTCAGCGGGTCTCGCTGGCGGAGGCTACCGACGACCGCTCGGGTGGAGCGTTCGCACCGAGACCGGCCAGCTCGAAGGCGCCTGGGGCGCCGCCGCCCACCCGCTCGGCGAAGCGCTCCTCGGGGAACGCCTCCTCGTCGTGGATGGCCAGGTCGCCGATCTCGAGCACCTCGTCCTTGTAGCGCAGGCCGCGCAGGACCACCTTGATCACCTGCAGGATGATGAAGGTGACGAGGGCCGACCAGAAGATGACGAAGACGGCCGCTCGGAATTGCTCCCACAACTGATGCGACGAACCGGTGTACATGAGGCCGTTGACCGAGAACGGGGTGCAGCTCGAGGTGGCCGCGTGGAAGGTCCCGTCGGACACGTTGGACCCGACCTGCCCGGCCGAGTCGAGCGTGCCACACCCGTATTCGAGCATGTTGGGGTCGCCGAAGATGCCGAGCAGCAGACCGCCGGTGAGCCCGGCGATGCCGTGGGTGTAGATGACGCCAAGCGCGTCGTCGACCTTGGAGAACGGCCGCACCTTGGATAGGTAGTTCCAGGCGATCCACACCACGGCCGTGCAGATGCCGCCCACGGCGATGGCCCCCCAGCCGTTGACCCAGCCGGCGCACGGCGTGATGCCGACCAGCCCGCAGATCATGCCGTTCACACCGCCCAGGAAGGTCGGCTTCTTGGCCCGGGTGAACCAGGCGTCCATCCCCATCCAGACCAGCACGCCGACGGCGGTGGCCAGGTTGGTGTTGACCACGGCCGAAGCCGCGCTGACCCCGCTGTAGTACGGGTCGCCGCCGTTGAAGCCGTTCCACCCCAGCCACAGGATGCCGGCACCGACCGCGGCCATGACCAGGTTGTTGGGCACCGCGTGTTGTCGATCTCGGGCCAGCCGGGGCCCAAGGACCCAGGCCGCCACGAAGCCGGACACCCCTGCCGACATGTGGATGACGAACCCACCGGAGAAGTCGAGCGCTCCCTCCTGGGCGAAGAAGCCACCACCCCACAGCAGGAAGGCGTCGATGGCGTACACGAACGTCGACCACAGGGGCACGAGCAGGCACCAGGCACTGAACTTGATGCGGCCGAGCACGCTCCCCAGGAACAGAAGCGGCGTGATGGCGGCGAACACGAACTGGAAGTAGGCCAGCGTTGTCGTGGGGAAGTGGAAGGGGATGGCCGTGTTGGCCGCCGATACGGCCTGGCCCTGTTCGTTGGTGGCGTTGACGATCTGGCCCGGTTTCCCGACCAGGTTGTCGAAGAAGTGCTTGAGCGTCCCCACGTGGTTGACCCCGGACGCCGGTTGCTGCGTCCACACACCGTTGTGCACACCTCCTCCGAGGGAGGTGGCGCCGAAGCCCATCTTGTAGGACCAGAGCACCCAGGCCACGAGCACCAACGAGAACCCGGCGAACATCATGGCCAGCACGTTCACGGCCCACTTCTTCTGGACGATGGACGCGTAGAGCACCGCCAGGCCGGGGATGCTCATGAGACCGACGAGGGTGGCAGCAACGAGCTGCCACGTGTTGTCGCCCGTATTCAGCCAACTGGGATAGGGAACCGGAACAGCTGCACCTAGCACGGCTCGGGTACTCCTCTCGTCGTTCGCATCCTCCGGGCCGCACCGTGATGCGACGCCACCCGTGCCCGGGTAGGCCACGCCACGGCAGGGCCGGCCCTGCCGCCCAAAGAATGCAAGGCGAGCGTTTCGGCCCGGTCACCGCTGTGTTACCAGCGCGTGAACAGCACACCGGGGTGGTCCGGCGGTGTGTCCGGACCAAGGGTCGTCGGTAGCATTTCCCGGTGACTTCCACCGCTCCGCTCTCGACACTGCGCGGCGCCGGGGTGGACGTCGACCCTCGCCGGGCCGCCTCCGCGGTGGTGGCGCTGTGTCTGTTGGCCCTGGCCGTCAGCGCGTCCGTGCTCTTCGTGGCCGGGGCTAGGCGCAATTCCCAGATCTCCGACCTGCGCACTCGCGGTGTGCCCGTCGCGGTCAGGGTGACGAGCTGTCTCGGTCAGCTCGGAGGCAGCGGGAGCAATCCAATCGGCTACTCGTGCACCGGCACCTACACCGTCGCCGGGCGTCGCTTCACCGCCACCGTGCCCGACGACGCCCTCCACGCCCCGGGCACCATCGTGCGGGGGGTAGTGGCGTCGGACGACCCGGCGCTGCTCTCGACGCCTCGCATCCTGGCCGGCGAGCGGGCTTCGAGCCGCGTCTTCGTGCTGCCGGCCGTGCTCACCGGCGTGCTGGCCCTCGGCCTGGTCGTTCTGGGCTGGTGCCGGCATCGCCGGGCCGGTCGCCCGATCGTCGGGTCAGCCGAGCCGGCGAGATCCACCACGGCGGGCGCCACCGCGGCGCCCACCGGTCCAGCCGGACCGGTGGGTCCGGCGGTTCAGGCCGGGGGCGTGTAGCGCTTGTTCCCCTTGGGCCGGGGGGTGACCCCAGGCCGGGGCCGGGACGACCCCTCGGCCGTCGCCTCCTTCAGTTCCCGCTGGGCCCGGTAGGCCCGTACCAGGTACCACGCCCCGCCGATCACGAAGGGCACGCCGAAGCCCCAGTAGTGGAGGTTGAAGACGGCCAGGCCGTAGAGGGCCATGGCCCCGCCGACCAGCATGCGCTTGCGGTAAAAGGCCGACGCCAGCATGACGAGGGCCAGGCCGAGCACCACCAGCTCGAGCTCGTGGTACAGGCCCACGCTGACATGCAGCTTGTTGGGGTGCCCGTTGCGCAGCAGGGCGGGCGGATCGTGGGCCACCAGGTCGTTGGTGACAAGGATGCCGATCATCGCCGCGATGGGGGCGGCCAGAAGCCCGATGAGCCGCTCCTTGTCGTCGGCGTAGCGCACCCGCGCCTCGAGCTCGTCGATCGACGCTCGGGCCGACGGGGTACGGGCGACCGCGTCAGGCGGGGCCGGTTTGAGCATCGAGTCGCGCAGGCGCTCGCCGAGCGGCGCTTT
>DATGGF010000046.1:0-2593 GCA_035308625.1 Acidimicrobiales bacterium
CCCGTCCGTCAACAGTGGGCGCCATGGCCACGATGGGGCGATCGAGGGGCTTGCCCCCCATGGAGCCGTAGAACGGCGCGCCGAAGGCGAAGATCCCTCCGTCCGCCGCGGCCAGCCAATACCCCTGCGCCTTCGGCCGGGGGTTCCGGCTGTTGGACGGTAGGGCGGCGGTCGTGGTGGTGGTGGGAGTGTTCGGTCCTGTTCCCGAGCTCCCGGTTGGACCCGCATGGGCGGCGAGGTCAGCCAGAACGCCGACACCAGCAGGCATCGGCTCGAAGGGCCCCGCCCCGGCCACACCCCCGACGACGCCGAAGGTGAACGCCGTCTCGCCGTCGAATCCGTAGGCGACCCATCCCCAGTCGTGCTGTTCGGCGAAGTCGATGACGTTGTTGTCGTACGTATCGTCGTACTGGCTCGGCCAGCCGAATTCGCCCACCACCACCGGCACGCCCTGCCGCTGCTGGAAGGTGGCCCACGACGTGAGCTCCGGGGTCGGATCGGAGGGGTCGCCGGAGTAGGAACAGTTCGGCGGGACGGCCTCGGGGCAGGTGTAGGCGTGGACGTCGTAGACGATGTTCGTCCCTTGGAGGAGCGTGCCCTCCGGCGGGGGAGTCTGGGCCCAGTCGAGCCCCTCGACCAGGACCAGATTCCTGGCTCCGGCCGTCCGCACGTCGTCGTAGAGGCCCTGCATCCCCTGGGCAGTGATCCCGTTGTCGGCCCCACCGCTGTGCCATAGCGAAGATGAGATGTCATGGGGCTCGTTGAAGAGGTCGAAGACCACCAAAGGGTTGCCGGCGAAGGTGGCGGCCACCGTGGACCAGAAGTCATCGGAGCCGGGCACGTCGGCCGTGTTCTGCCCGCCCTGGGTCGGGCAGGACGAGGGACCGGTCCCGATGTCCTCGGGGATGCCGGCAGTCAGGGTCAGGGCCGCAACCATGCCCTGGGCCGTCGTCCACTGCACTGCCTGGCCTACGGCAGACCGGTAGTTCGGGTCGTAGGCGCAGCTCTGGGTGTCCCACAGATCCTCGTTGAGCATGAACCGCACCAACGTGAAGCCCCACTGGTGCAGGCGGCTGAAGGTGCTCGGGGTGAGGTCGGCGGGATCTGAGGAGTTGTCGAGATTGATCATGGTGATGCCGCGCAGCTGGACCGGCACGCCGTTGCCGTCGAGGATCTGGGTGCCGCTGGTGGTGAGAGGGCCGGTCACCGCGGCGGCATCGTCGACGGCCGACGTGAGCACCGCGTCGTCCACGACGGCCGACCACTGCGCGCTCGACCCTCGCAACTCGACCCCCAACGCCACCGAGGCCGCGCCGGGCGGGGCGATGGCCGACACCGCCCCCGCATCGGTCATCCCGCCCGCCGGCGCATTCACCACCGTGCCGGGCACGTACGCCAGGGGTTTGCCCGCGCTGTCCCAGAAGGCGAGGGCGGCGTCGACCCGCACGGTGGCGCCCGGCTCGGCTGCCGCCACCTCGGCCGAGCCGGTGTACACCAGGCCGGCCTGAGCTGCGGTCAATTGAGCCGACGGAGCCGAGCCCCACGTCGGCGTGGGCGCGCCCGGGTAGGGCGGGGGAGCGCCCGACCAAGCCGAGTCGGGAGCGGTGGCGCTCGGCGCGGTCGCTGTCCCCGTCATCTGCAGGGCGCCCGCTGATGCGCCCGACGGGCTCGCCTCCCAGGCCAGATCGGCGCCTTCGCCCACCCAGCTGCCGACCGAGCTGGTGAAGGTCGCCTGGTCGCCGACCAGCAGGTTGGTGCCCGACCCGGCCGCGGCTGTGCGCGGCGACACCGGCGCCTGACCGTGATCGACGGTCAGCGCGGTCGCTGCCACCAGGGCGGCGACCACCAGGCCGCCCAGCCCGATGGCGCGCGGGGGGCGCGGGCGGGAGGACATCTCTGGGGGAGTTGTCGACGGAGCCGGGAGCCGCCTTGAACAAAGGGGGGCCCATGGTCCCGGCCGGTAGCCTGCGGCGCCATGGCCGTCTACGCCCTGGGCCGCTCCGCGCCCACGATCGATCCCTCTGCTTTCGTGCACCCTGACGCCACTGTGATCGGGGACGTGACCCTCGGGCCCGAGTCGACGGTGTGGCCCGGCGCCGTGCTGCGGGGCGACCACGGGACCATCACCATCGGTGCCCGGACCTCCATCCAGGACGGCTCGGTCATCCACGCCGGCCCCGGTTTCCCGACCGTGGTGGGCGACGGCTGCGTGATCGGTCACATCGTCCATGTCGAAGGCGCCCTCGTCGAAGACGACTGCCTGATCGGTTCCGGCGCTGTCGTCCTCCATCACGTCCGGGTAGGCCGCGGCGCCATCGTCGGAGCCGGCGCGGTGTTGCCCAACGGGGCCGAGGTCCCGCCCGGCGCATTGGCCGTGGGCATCCCGGCCACCGTGAAGCCGGGTGCCGCCTCGCTCGAGCTCATCCGACTCTCGGCCCAGGTCTACGTGGACAACGGGCATCGCTACCGGGCCGAGCTCCGCCGCCTGGACTGATCCCCCAAACCCTCAACCTCGACCTCAAGTCGAACATGAGGGTTGTGCCTGGACGGGCCTAGGAACGGAGAGCGCGGGCCCCTTTTTCTCGGTGGTTTC
>DATGGF010000047.1:0-6583 GCA_035308625.1 Acidimicrobiales bacterium
GAACGACCTCTCGCGTCGACGGTTCGGCATCGCCTGTGTGGTCGGGACGGCTCTGTCATGCATCGCGTTTGTGTGGATGGCCAGTGATCGCACGTGGAGCCTGCTCCACGGCGATGTCACTTCGGGTTTCTATGACGCCCAGGCCCATTCCCTCATTGCTGGGCACTGGTATATGCCGGCATCGCTGCTCGGCCTAGAGGGATTCAAGACGGGCACCCACTACTACATGTACTTCGGGCCTGTTCCGGCGCTGCTTCGTGTTCCACTGTTGGTCTTCACCCACCATTTCGACGGCCGGCTGTCGGGAGTGTCGATGCTCGCGGCCGAATTGGTCGCGCTCGGGTTCACGAGCGCACTGCTTTGGCGCGCGCGCTGGTTCGTCAGGGGATCGGGTGTGCCGGTAGGTCGGATGGAGGCAGCCCTGACGGGCGGCTTCGTCTTCCTCGTCGGAGCGGGGTCCTCGTTTCTTTACTTGGCAAGCTGGCTCAGCGTCTATGACGAAGCCGAGCTGTGGGCGTGTGCATTTGCCCTCGGAACGCTCTACTTCATGATCACGTTCATGATGCGCCACACCCGGAAGTCACTGCTACTCATCGCCCTCTTCATCTCCCTGACTCTCTTTACGCGCGCCACAATAGGTTTTGGCCTGCTTGGAGCGCTGGCCATCTGTGCAGTTATCGACTTCAGAAGGCGTAACCACGGCGGCGGACTCGTCTGGGTCGCGGCCCTGGCCGGAGTGATTGCATGTCCCGTGATTGCGTACGCCATTCTGAACGAGATCAAGTTTCACTCCCTGTTCGGCGTGCCGTTTCAACGCCAAGCGGCGGACCACATCTCACCGCTCTATGGGCTGGCTGTGCGAAAGAACGGTGGAACCTTGTTCCATGTTGGCTTCATTCCCACCAATTTCGTGAACTACTTGCGTCCTGACGCGTTTCGATTTACATCGCTGTTTCCGTGGATCAATTTCCGCCCCGCCTCGATCATCGGAACGCATTGGTATGGTGGCATCGAAAGTCCGACGAGCATCGTGGCAACGGCTCCTACCTTGGTCGGTTTGTCCCTGGTGGGGATGTTCGGAGTCTTCAGGCGAGCCAACAGAGCCGATCGGCTGATCGGATCGGCATCCGGAGCCGAGCCCGGGCTTTCAACCCTGCGCGTACCCGTCATCGGGGCGGCTCTAGCGGCAGCGAGCATCTTCGTCTATGGATTCCTGTCAACGAGGTATCTCACCGATCTCCTGCCCCTAGTGATCTTGACGGGTGCTGCGGGCTTCAGCCTGATTGCCGCCGGTTCCACGTGGCCGCGTTGGTGGCGACGATTGCTGATCGTCGCGTGCGTTGCTCTCGGGCTCGTTGGCGTGTGGATCCAAACCTCGCTGGCACTCGTGTACCAGGGTGCGGCGGCACCGTCCCCGTCTGTTACGGCAATGTCGAGGTTCATTGCCCTGCGGGAATCGATTGACGGGACCGTGTTGAGCAACAAGGCAGCTGGGGTGAAGCAGGTAAGTGAGCTGGCGAAGGCGCATGGATCTCCCGGAGATCTCGCTATCGTCGGGAACTGTTCGGCACTGTATGAATCATCGGGCCGGTCCTGGACTCCCGTTGAAGTGTCCCATGCTTCTGGTCACTTTCGGTTCGAATTGGTTGGTGCGCCTGGTGTCGTAGGGGAGTCGTGGACCGTACTTGTCATCGGTGGTGGTCCGACTGGAGCTACGCTCACAGTCTCCCGATTGAATCACGGCAAGGCCATGATCTCGTACCGATTCGGAGGCGCGACCGCGGTAGATCTCAAAGGTACGCCGTTCCGGGTCCGTCCCGGAGCCACGGAAGTGTTCGATGTGACCGTCGATCGTTCGAGGGCGTTGGTGGCGGTCACAGAGGGTGCGCAGACGCCGTTTGCGGAGGATGCGCAAACGGTGTTTGCGGCGTATGCGCCCATTCCGCCAGGCCCGATGCTCGAGGCCCGCACCACGCGTGGAGGTTCAGCCGGTTCTTCGGCGTATGGACCCGTCAAGTCGCTTCGAGTTACCACGCCGATCTGCGCCAACCTTCTCCGGGCGCTGCGCACCAAATGAATGACTGGTCACCTGTGAGGGCACTGGCCCCGCAACTCGATCGTTCTTCTCGGCCCCATGCGTAGGATCCTGCCTCCCGGCTTCCGGCGGAGCGATGCCCTGGGAATCGCGTGGATCGTCCTCATTCCCTTGGCCGTATTGGGGCCGGGACTCTTCACCCATCCCACCGCCATGGTGAACCCGCTCACGGGGGACCAAGCGGTGGAGATCCAGCCGTGGATCCGGTTGGCCTGGACCGAGGTCCATCAGGGCCACCTTCCCCTTTGGAATCCCTACAGCGTTCTCGGGATGCCTCTGGCCTTCAACTGGCAGTCGGGGGCGTTCGGTCTCCCTGCTCTCGTCGGGTATCTGGTCCCCAACGGCTCGGCCCCTATTGCCGGGGCTCTCACGACGATCGTCGTGGGAGGGTCAGGGGTGTTCGTCCTCGGGCGCGTGCTCGGCCTCGGTGCGCTGGGTTGCGCTGCCGGCGCGACGTTCTATGAGCTCAGCGGGCCCTTCTTCGGCTGGGTGGGCTGGCCGGTGGCGTCGGTCATGTCGTGGGCCGGGTGGATTCTGGCCGCCACGGTGCTCCTGCTCCAGGGTCGAAGGCGTCGGACGAGCTTCATTTTGCTCGTCGTGGCTGTGACGTTTGCCGTCTACGCCGGCCAACCCGACACGCTCGTGCTCCTGGCCGTCGGCTTCTTTGTGTTCGTGATCGCATTGCTGATTCAACGCTCGCGCCTATTGGAAGAACGGCGTCTGGTCTTGCGGCGCTCGGTCGACGTAGTCCTCGGTGGCGCGATCTCGGCCGCCCTGAGCGCACCACTCTGGCTTCCCGGGCTACAGGTCGCGTCGAAGTCCATTCGCGGCATCAAATCAGCGGCGACCGCCTTGTCACCGCATTTCTACACGTCGATCCTTGTACCTCGATTCGATGGGCTGCCGATCGTAGGGAGCAGTTGGCTGGGGGGTGTCAACTACCTCGATGGCATGGGTGTCCCTTACGTGGGCATCATCGCCATTGTGCTCGTCGCACTCGGTGTGGCACGTCAGCACCGACGCCCCGAGGTCCGCGCCGTTGGCCTGCTGACCGTGGTCGGCCTGTTCTTCACGTTCTTGCCGCCGTTCGTGTGGCTGGCAAAACAAGTCCTGGGGAGCGTGCAATGGACGCGCGCCAGCATCCTGTTCGCCTTTGGCCTCGCTGTCCTTGTCGCGGTAGGCACCGACGAGCTCGTACGCGACTCGAAGCTGCAGAAGACGTTGGGCCGGCTCGCGGTAGCCTTTGGATTGGGCACAGGACTGCTCATCGTCCTGTGGCTCGGAACGACCGGCAATCTCAGCGGTCTGGCGAAGTCGATCCGCTCTGGGAGCTTTCTCTGGCCGATCGTCACCACTGCCGCGGCCGGAGTGGGCGTCACCTTGGTGCTTCTCCGGGTGCGACGGCTTCGTGCTGATGCGGGAGGGTTGAGAGTGGCGCCCGGTGTCGCCGCGGCCACTGTTCTCCTGCTCTGCCAAACCGGGCTCCTGATCGCTGCCGCGATGCCTCTGTGGGTGGTCGCTCCGCCGGAATCGGCCGAGCCGCAGCTGGCCGTCGCACGAACGGTTGGAGCATCACCCCTGGGGTTCGGGGCCAACCTGTGCTTCCCTGCCTCGTTGGGGATCACCCAGGACATGAACTTGGACTACCGAGTCCAGGAGCTCGATGTCTACGACCCGATGACTCCCATGGCGTATTACACGTCGTACAGAGAGCTCACGGGCTCGTCCGGTGGACTGGTCGGCTCAGCCCGTACCAACGTCAGCTTCTTCTGTCCCACCATCGACACCCTGGCCTTGGCGAAGCGCTACGGAACCTCGTACGTGGTCGAGCCACAGGGTCAACCTGGGTTCGCCGGTGCCGTTCGGGTCCGGGCCGTGCCGACTGGCGTCATCTATCGAGTGCCCGGAGCGGCTCCGGCCACCCTCGTCCCGGCACCAGCGGGCAAAATGCTTCCGTCGGCGGACTCGGCGGGTTCGGTCGTGCCCGTCGTCCACCCGAACCCGGCGGCATGGACCATTCGGACGCGTTCGGCGGCCGCAGAGGTCCTCCGGTTGCGCCTTACCAATCTGCCCGGGTGGCATGCGACGATCGACGGGCGCCCGTTGAAACTTGTGGGCTTCAGCACGGTGATGTTGCAGGCGCGGATCCCGCCAGGCCCCCACGTGATCGAACTCCGGTACTGGCCTACGGCTTTCAGCGCCGGCCTGGGATTGGCGGCGCTGGGTTTGCTAGCCCTCCTCGTCACGGTGGCAGCCTTCTCGAGGAAGCCGAGCGCTGCGTCCCCGGGGGCTCGCTAGCTGGGAATGACCTGGGAACGTCCGGGGAACAGGCTGAAAACCTGAGCGTTTCTGCGATTTCTCCCGCGCCATGGGGTCCCTTTCCTCAATTCTTGCGAGGCGATCCGGCGTGGCCCACCTTCATACTGAGCCGAGTCGCGAGCCGATCATCAGGGGGGATTTCGGGTCATGAGGATCATGGTGCTGGGGGGCGACGGCTACCTGGGTTGGCCGACGGCGTTGTACCTGTCGCGGCGGGGCCACGACGTGGCCGTGGTGGACAACATGATCCGCCGCCAGTACGA
Source organism: Acidimicrobiales bacterium (assembly GCA_035308625.1). GTDB lineage: Bacteria > Actinomycetota > Acidimicrobiia > Acidimicrobiales > UBA8190 > DATGGF01. The sequence continues at coordinate 4,678 of DATGGF010000047.1, forward strand.
CGCCGAGCTGGGCTTCGACTCGCTCGTCCCCATCTCCACACTGGAGCGCCGGGCCCAGGTGTGGAAGGGCGTGTCGGGGCTCACCATCGACTGCTACGAGGGCGATCTCCAGGAGTCGGCGTTCGTCCACCGCATCGTCAAGGAGTTCGCCCCTGACGCCGTGGTCCACTTCGCCGAGCAGCGCTCGGCCCCGTACTCGATGATCGACCAGGCCCATGCCGTCTACACCCAGGTCAACAACGTGGTGGGGACGCTCAACCTCATCTACGCCATCGCCGAGGCGAACCCCGAGATCCATTTGGTGAAACTCGGGACCATGGGGGAGTACGGCACCCCCAACATCGACATCGAAGAGGGGTACATCGAGATCACCCACAAGGGCCGCACCGACGTGCTGCCCTACCCGAAGCAGCCCGGATCCTTCTACCACCTGTCCAAGGTGCACGACTCCCACAACATCGCCTTCGTCTGCCGGGTGTGGGGACTGGCCGCCACCGACCTCAACCAAGGGGTCGTCTATGGGCAGGAGACCGAGGAGACGACTTCGCACCCCGAGCTGGCCACCCGGTTCGACTACGACGCCGTGTTCGGCACCGTCCTCAACCGGTTCTGTGTCCAGGCCGTGCTCGGTCACCCGCTGACGGTCTACGGCAAGGGCGGCCAGACGCGCGGGTTCTTGAACATCCTCGACACGCTGGCCTGCGTTGAGCTGGCGCTGCTGCACCCGGCCAAGCCGGGCGAGTTCCGCGTGTTCAACCAGTTCACCGAGTCGTTCTCGGTCGAGCAGCTCGCCACCATGGTGGCGGCGATGCGGCCGGGGACGGTCATCGAGCATACGGACAACCCGCGTGTCGAGCTGGAGGAGCACTACTACCGGGCCGCTCACACCAAGCTGCTGGACCTCGGTCTCGCACCTCACTTGCTCGACGAGCACGTCATCTCGGGCTTGCTCGCCGTGGCCGATCGGTACAAGGACCGCGTCGACCCCCAGATGATCCGGCCCGGCGTCACCTGGAGGCCGACCCAGCTGGAGCGCGTCGGCTAGTCCGGCAGCTCCGGCGCCCGGCGCCGGCGTGCCGCGGCGGCGTTCACCGCGATCAGTGCCAGCACGCTCACCACGGCCAGCCCCATGCCGACGGTAAGCAGCGGCGGCCAGTAGCGGATCACCACGCTGTGATGCCCCGGCCCGACTTGCGCCTCCAACAAGGCGCCGCCGGCCCACTTGCGCAACGGCACGCTGTGGCCGTCCACCGTGGCGTGCCAACCGGGGAGCGCGGTGAGGCGCAGGCGCAGCAGCTTGGGCGTGCCGACATCGACCTTCATCGACCATGAGGCGTCGTCGCGGTGGTGCACGGTGACCGGCGTGCCCGGTGCGTCAGTGGGCACCTTGGCCCCGGCTCCGCCCCGGTCGACCAGGGTGGCCTCGGCCGAGCCGGGGATGTGGAACAGCCCTTCGCCCCCGACGGTCCCGGCTGGCTCCGATCCCGTCGGCCCGGCCGTGCCGGCGGCGGTGAGGACGTAGGAGACGCCGTAGACCCGGGCTTCCTCGGCCGTGGTGATGACCGGGCAGAACACCCCGACCCGCTGGAGATAGCCGGGGAGGTGCTGCCCGCTGACCTCGGCCCACGACCGGTAGTAGGCGTGGGGGAGGATCGGCTCGTAGGCCGCGAATTCGCGGATGCCGTAGGCGATGTTGGCGTTGGGCCGGATGCCCGTCTCGTTTCCCGGGTCGACGGTGAAGGGCAGGGGCTGGCACGACCCCCGCGCCACCAGGGTGTCGCCCACCTGCTTGGCCAGGGCGCTGACCGCGGGGGTGGTGGGGAAGTAGCTCGAGCTGAGCGACCAGAACGACACGCCGCTGCCTACGAGCCCCGCCCCCTGCAGCACCACTAGGGCACCGACCAGC
>DATGGF010000048.1:0-1955 GCA_035308625.1 Acidimicrobiales bacterium
ATGTCGACCAGGGAGGAGATGCCGTACCGCCCGAGCAGCGCGATGTCGTCGTCGAGGTGCCCCATGTACGCATCGAACGCGGCCTGGTCGAACTGATCCGGGCCTGATGCCCGGGGTGATCCCGGGGTGCAAATGGCCGGATCGTTCATGGGCGCGGTGCCCGGCTCGAGACCCTTCCAGATGATCCCCAGGCGCACGACGTCGAACCCGAGCGAAGCCATCGTCTGTACCTCGCCCGCCGTCAGCGCGTTCGCCCCGCTGCCGCCCACCACCACCTGGTAGGGCGGGACCTTGTAGACCAGGTTGACGCCGTGCAGGAGCACCGTCCGGCCGTAGCGGTCGATCAGGTAGCGGCCGCCCGGGGCCAAGAGCGGACCGACGGGACCGGTCGACGGGTCGGCACCTGGCGCGGCCGCCAGCGCCGGCACCGGAATGCTCGTCGACGTGGCCACCGAGCGCGGCGCTCCTGCGCCGCCACAGCCGGCGGCCACGAGCATCAGCACGCCGGCAGAGCCCGCCAGAAGTCGCGTCGACCGTCCTCGCCCGGCTGGCTGTCTCCTCGCGCCCCCCTGCACGGGGACGAGTCTGCCCGGTGTCTCCCCGTCGCCGCCGCCCCGGTCGTGGTGAACTACGGGCGCCATGGCTGACGACACCCGCGGCCTGTCCCGTCGGCAGTTGCTGCAGGGATCGGTCGGCGCGGTCGGCGCGGCGATCGTGGCTCCGGGTCTCGGTGGAGCGAACCGCGTCAGCTCGGCCCTCCGGCGCGCCGACGCGGCCAGCACGACCACCACGGTCGGATCGGCGGGGACCAGCACACCCGGTGCGCCCACCGCCCTGAGCGTCGACGATCTGCCCGCACCCATCGGGCTCAGTCCTGACGACATCTCGTTCGCCTGGCACGTGACCGACGACAGTCGTGGCGCGCTGCAGTCGGCGTACCGGATCGTGGTGACGCGCTTCGATCCTTCGACGAACTCGCCCGGCGGGCCGGTGGTGTGGGATACCGGCCGGCACCACAGTCCCCACCAGGCGTTCGTTCCCTACCGAGGTCCGCGGCTGGCCGCTGATCGCCCCTATTCGTGGACGGTGCAGACCTGGTCGCGCGATGGGGTGGCCGGGCCCTTGGCCCCGCCCGCCGTCTTCGAGACAGGCCTGCGTACAGCCGACTGGCAAGCCCGTTGGATCACCCGGCCGGCCGATGCTTCGGTCGAACCCGATCAACACACCTACCTGCGGCGGACCTTCACCCTTCCCCCCACGCCGGTGACCCGCGCCCGCATCTACGTGTCGGCCGACCAGCGTTACGAGCTCTCCGTCAACGGCCGGCGCGCCGGCAAGGGCGAGGCGTACTCGTACCCCGATACCCAGTACTACGAGACGCTCGACGTGACCGCGCTCCTCGAGCCGGGGACGACCAACGCCATCGGCATCCTGGCCAATTGGCAGGCGGCCGCCAAGGGACACCCGGCGGGCACGTCCGGCGTCATCGCCCAGTTGTCGGTCCTCCTGGCCGACGGGTCTCGCCAGGTCGTGGTGACCGACGGCACCTGGCGAGTGCGGCGCGGCGCCTGGCTACCCGGGACCCAGCGAGACCTAGAAGGGGACGTCGTCGACTACACCGAGAACATCGACGGCCTGGCCGTGCCCGTGGGGTGGGACTCCCCGGGTTTCGACGACAGCGCCTGGGCCCCGGCGACGGTGCTCGGCCCCGCCGGCACCAAGCCGTGGACACGACTGGTGTCGGTCCGCACAAGGGTCGTCGAGACCCCGGTGCCAGCGGTTTCGCTGTCGACGCTGGGATCAGGCGCGGTGGTGGCCGACTTCGGCCGCGTGTACGCGGCGGTGCCGACGGTCGCCTTCCACCGGGGTACCCCGGCCCGGGTCGTGACCATGCGGGCCGGCTACCTGCTCGACGAGCCGGGCAACGGCCAGAGCATCGTCGGCCAGGCCGGCCA
>DATGGF010000049.1:0-2733 GCA_035308625.1 Acidimicrobiales bacterium
TTCCAGACGCTCGAGTTCCTCCGCAACGCCGGGTTCCCCGTCAACCCGGAGATCCGCCAGGTGCACGGCCTGACCGGCGCCTTCGATTACACCGAGCAGTGGCTCGAGCACCGCCACGACCTCGACTACGAGATCGACGGCGCCGTCATCAAGGTGGACGACCTCGGCCTGCGCAACGAGCTCGGCTCGACGTCCAAGGCGCCCCGCTGGGCGATCGCCTACAAGTACCCGCCCGAGGAGCGCACGACGCTGCTCCAGGCCATCGACGTGTCGATCGGCCGTACGGGCAAGGCGACCCCGTTCGCCCGCTTCGAGCCCGTGTTCGTGGGGGGGTCCACCATCCGTGTCGCCACCCTCCACAACGAGGACCAGGTCCGGCTGAAGGACGTCCGCCCGGGCGACACCATCTGGGTGCGCAAGGCGGGCGACGTCATCCCCGAGGTGGTCGGCCCGGTGCTCGCCAGTCGGCCCGAGGGCGCACGCGAGTGGCAGTTCCCGAAGACCTGCCCGGTGTGCGGCTTCCCCCTGCAACGCCTTCCCGGGGTGTCCGACACGTTCTGCACCAACAGCGAGTGCCCCGCCCAACGCCAGGGCCGCATCGAGCACTTCGCGTCCCGTGGGGCGATGGACATCGAGGGCCTGGGGGAGAAGACCGTCGGCCAGTTCATCGAGCTCGGCCTCCTCACCGACATCGCCGACATCTACCACCTCGATTACGACCGCATCCACGAGCTCGAGGGGTGGGGCGATGTCTCGGTGGCCAACCTCCGCGACGCGGTCTCGGCTTCGACGCAGCGGCCGCTCGCCAACCTGCTCGTCGGCCTCAACATCGCCCATGTCGGCGGCACGGGCAGCCAGGTCCTCGCCCGTGCGTTCGGCTCGCTCGACGGGATCATGGCCGCCAGCGAGGAGGAGCTTGCCGAGGTCGAGGGGATCGGGCCGACCATCGCTGCATCGGTGCGTTCGTTCTTTGCCAGCGCGCCCAACCGCGAGCTGATCGAGCGACTGCGCGTCGCTGGCCTCAACTTCTCCGGGCCGGCCGCCCCCCAAGCCGCCCAGGTCCTCACCGGCAAGAGCGTGGTGGTGACGGGCACCCTCGAGGGATGGAGCCGCGAGGCGGCCGAGGAGGCGATCAAGGCCCGTGGCGGCAAGGCGCCGAGCAGCGTGAGCAAGCGCACCGACGCCGTGGTTGTGGGGTCCGAACCCGGTCATGCCAAGCTCACCAAGGCAGAGGAGCTGAACGTGCCCATCCTCGACGAGGCCGGGTTCGCCCACCTGCTCGAGACCGGCGAGGTGCGCCCCGACGGAGGGTGAAGACGACGGGAGGGACGGATGGTCAACAAGAACACCGTGGGGCGCGAAGGCCCGAGGTTCGAGATGGTCGTCGAGCGCGGCAAGGTCCGCGAGTTCGCCCGCGCCACGGGGTCGAGCAATCCCGACTACCTCGACGACCCAGAGCCGCTGTCCCCCCCGACGTTCCTCACCACCGTCGCGTTCTGGCAGCCCCCGGAGGCCAACGACATCTACCGCGAGATCGACATCGACCTGCGCCGCCTGCTCCACGGCGAGCAGGAGTTCCTCTTCCTGCACGAACCGCCGCGTGCCGGCACCGTCTTGCACGCCCAGACCGTGGTCGAGGAGACCTACGAGAAGGAGGGCCGCCGGGGCGGGGTCATGACGTTCGTCGTGCTCCGTACCGACTTCAGCGACGACGATGGCGCCGTCGTCGCCCAGTCCCGCTCGACGCTCATCGAAACGGGCCAGGCATGACCGCCCACGACCTGTCGGTCGGCGCCGAGCTGCCGTCGCGGGCGTTCGGCCCCCTGACGCGCACCGACTTCGTCCGCTACCAGGGCGCCAGCGGCGACTTCAACCCCATGCACCACGACGAGGCGTTCGCCCGCTCGGCCGGCTTCGACACCGTCTTCAGCGTGGGCATGCTGCAGGCGGGCCTGCTGGCGACGTACTGCACCGACCTGCTCGGGGCCGCCAACGTGCGCCGCTTCAAGGTGCAGTTCCGTGAGCAGGTGTGGCCGGGCGACACACTCGTGGCCTCGGCGCGGGTCACCCAGGTCTACGAGGCCGGCGAGGAGCCGCGCGTCGACCTCGACATCACCATGGCCCGCGCGGGCGGTGGTGTCGCGATCAAGGGCACGGCCACGTTCGCGACCGACGAGCTCGGCACCGACGAATAGCGGTCAGCTCGTCCGGAAGTCCCAGGCGAACTGCTGCGACGCTGCGGGCCCGACGGTCGTCGGGTAGTACGTCACGACCGCCGTGTGCTCGCCCGGTGCGATGGCGCCGGTGATCGTCCCCGGCCCCGGGGTGAACAGGTACTGCTGGCCCTCGAGCTGGAGCTCGTCCTGTGGGATCGCCGTGCCGTCGACCGACAACGATGCCGTCCAGCCGTTGGCCATCGCCACCCCGATCTGGCCCTGCCGAAGGTCGGTGTCACCCGGGCACGGCACGAGCGACACGACGACGCCGTGCGAGCACAGGGCCGCGCGCTGGTCCTTCACCGACTGGAGCCCGATCACCGACACCACGACGGCGAGGAGCAGGAGCGCCGTCGTGACCAGGCGGCGTGGTGTGATGACGTCGGCGAACCCCTGCACCGGGCGCCGAGCGTGGGCGGGCACCCTCCCATCTTCGCACCGGGGTGCCCCTTCGCCACATCCGCGGTTGGGTAGCCTGGCCCGGGTGGTGGGCCGTTCCCGCTTGGCGGACCAGGTC
>DATGGF010000050.1:0-6286 GCA_035308625.1 Acidimicrobiales bacterium
GGGGAGTCGGTCGCCGTCCTTCAGGACTCAGGGGCGATGCTCGAGCTCGCCCACAGCCAGGTCGAACTGGGATCAGCCTTGCGGAGGGGCAACCAACGCGAGGCGGCCCGAGAGCCGCTCGCCACAGGTTTGAGGCTGGCACTTCGATGCGCAGCCAGCGAGCTGGCGGCTCGAGCTGAGGAGGAGCTCCGCCTCAGCGGCGCTCGCTCCCAAAGGACCGTCACCACGGGGATCGCGTCGCTCACACCCGCCGAATGGCGGGTAGCTGACCTTGTCCGGAGAGGGCTTCGGAATCGGGAGATCGCCCAAGCCCTATTCGTGAGCCTCAAGACGGTGGAGACCCATATCGGCCACATCTACCAAAAGCTCGGTGTGACCTCGCGTCGCGAACTTGATGCCGCCCTGGCGCAGGAACCCTCGTCCGGCTAACGAAGACCTCTCCACGGCCCAAGCGCAGGCACGCCTCGTCATATCTGCCACAGGGTCCTCCAAAGGGCCCGCGTGCTGAACGTGCGTAACCCTTCTCCGACACGATCGCTGCATGGCCGGTATTTCCCAATACGGGCGGCCCACGGTCCAGTCCGACCATGGGCCTCGCAGCGCCAGGACCCCGCACGGCACCGGCACATCCCGGTCGCACCGCTCACCTGCCCAATGCGACCGGGATCGCCAGATACCGTGCGCCCTGGCTGCTCAGCTTGACCCCCTCGCCGTGGCGCTCGCCTCCGGCACGTACCGGATGGTCGGTTAGGCACCCGAGTTCAACGCGATCGTGTCCCAGGCACTCGTGCTGACGGACGTCCAGAGGTTGTCGGCGAGGCCGGAAACGACGACCTGTTGGGGGATCAGCTGTCCCAGGGAGGAGTGACCGTCCGGGTAGACAACGTTCCGGTACACGCCGTATGTGGTCCCGTCACCCAGTTGTCCGAGCGAAGGATTGCCCCAGCCCCACAGGGTACCGTCTGTGTTGATGGCCATCGAATAGGTCAGCCCGGCACTCACGTGGGACCAAGTGTTGGGGTGAGTGGCCGTTACCGGAAGGGTGATCAGCTCCGGGCCTGACACGACGCCGCCGAAGGTGCTGCCATCTCCGAGTTCTCCAAAAGCGTTGTCGCCCCAGGCATACAGCGAGCCGTCGGTGGTAATGGCGATCGTGTGACTGGTCCCGGCACTTACGTGGGCCCACGCCTTGTCGGTGGCGATTGGTTCGGGTGTGATGACCTGGCGTCCGGCGAGTGATGCCAAGGGAGTGTTGTCGCCAAGTTGCCCCGAGGTCCCACTGCCCCAGGCCCACAGCGAGTGGTCGGCCGCCTTGATGGCCAGAGCGAAGCCCCCGTTCCCGTTCGATCCGGCACTCACCTCTAACCACTGGTCGCTCAGGGAACCGATCGGCGTCGGGGTGCGACACGGGTTTGCGCAAGCCACACCGAGTTCTTGGTATTGATTGGAACCCCATCCGTACAACGCGCCCGCCTTGATGCCGAAGGTATGGATGTCGCTGGCGCTTACTTGCGTCCAGCGTCCGCTGTGGTCGATCAGCTCTGGTTGCGTCTGGAGAGTCGTAGCACCGTCGCCGAGCACCGAATTCGCCGTGTCGTCACCCCATCCCCACAGGGACCCGTCGGTCTTGATGGCCATGGTGTAGTTCAACCCCGTACTCACCTGCGTCCAGGCATTATCGGTGCCGATCTGGTGGGGGACAGAGGTGCACGAAATGGGGTAGGTCGGCGCACAACCCCCGGTGTCGAGGTCTCCCGTGGAACCCACGCCCAACAGACCAAGTTCGTTGCTGCCCCATCCCCACAGGGTCCCGTCGGTCTTGATGGCAAATGTCTCATGGGCCCCTGCGCTGATTTGGGTCCAGTCCTTAGCCCCGGGGACCAGTCCCGGGCGGTAGGTCATTCCCTCCGAATTGGCCGCCGTCCATGGGAACTGCCCAAGCCCGTCGTACGGGTTCATCCCCCACGACAGGAGGGCGTTGGGCGCCGAGCCAACAGGCGGGGCGATCGAGAGAGAGGCCGTGAACTTGAAACCCCTTTGCGCCTTGGAGGAGCAGGGTCCTTTCGGGAGGGCAACGCTAGTGACCACCAGGGGAGCGGTGACGTCGTTGGCATATGACCCGGTGATTGTGGCGGTTCCCGCATCGGGGAGGTTGAGGTTCACCTGATTCGGCGAGAGGGTCTCGGATTCAGCCGACCACGTGACGATCGTCGGCTTGATGTGACCGGCACTGGTCTTCCAAACGATTACGCCAACAACTGACCCGCCAACCTCGGCGCTGCACGGGATGTGTCCGTGGCTCAGTATGAAGAGTTTTCCGCTCGTGACGTTGTCGGATGTCGTACCCGTCGTCCCGGTACACGACAGCTTCGCATCCAGAACCACGTCGATGCCCCGCAGGGGGAATGATGCTAGGGCGCCGTACGACACCCTTCCTACCCCGGTGCACGTGACCGATCCGGTTGCGACAAACGGAGGTGGCTTTGCCGCGGTGGCGATTTCAGGTGAAGCGAGCAGGCCACCGATCAGAGCAATGATCCCGAGGCTCAGGACCCATACCTTCGAAGAACGGCGCGAAGAACCGCCGCATGGTGACATTCTGCTCATCTCGACGCCTTCCCTGTTGCCTGGGATCAGTGAGCGTCGTGACTAGAGCACGGAGTACCACAGCGCTTTGGCGACGCTACACCCGTCATCCGTCATTAGAACTGATGAAGTTCCGGCGCGAGGTCGGATGTCCCCGACCACTCGGAATTCCCGCGCTACCGGCTCCCAGGTCCCGACGGACCGTGTGACCGGTATCACCGCGTACAGATCGGGTCCGATTCGTGCCTAGAACCGCCCGAACATGCCGGGTGGCGGAAAGGGCTTCCGGCCGCCTGCCGGGCCTTTCTCGCTGCCGGGAAAGCGACCGGGAATCGCCTGTTCCCGAGCAGGAAAAGGTTGCTTGTCGCGGCACTAGCTCTAGTGGGCCCAGTTAAGGCTGCTGCGCCAAAGCTCGACGGAGCCATCCAGGGCCGGCTCAGCCGGCAGTAGGCCGTTCACGACGGCACTGGCGGCGATGCGCACACTCGCAGCGCGGCGTCGTGGTCGGGCAGCTGCAGCTGCAGCTGCTCCTCGAGGTTCAGCCGATGGACCTAGACGCGAACGTCTACGTCGGGGTGAAACTCGTGGAGCAGGCGGCCTCACCGTTGTTGATGCTCACGTCCACCTCGACGGTGTAGCCCGGCGTCGGACTGCCGGTGCTAAAAGGGATCGAGGCGGAGCCAGCCGAGTTGGTTGACCCGTCGTCGTAGGACGTCGTAGTTCTGTAGTGCTTCGTCACCGTGACGGGGGCGTTGGGCACATTCGACGTGATGTTGACGGTTTCCTCGGCGCCCGGCGCCGGGGTCGGATTTGACATGCCGGCACTGCAGGAGTGCGCCGGTGGGGGCGGGGGCGGCGGGGTCGTGGCCACGACCGGGGGCTCTGTGGGTGGAGCCTCGGTCGTCAGTGGAGGGATCGTCGCCGGCGGCGAGGTGGTCGTAGTGGTCGTGATCGGGCCAGGCGGCGAACCAGAAATCGCCCACGCCGGGTGGATCTCAGCCCAGCCGCCATGGTCCTCGTCGAGCACGTGGGGCCCGGTGGCGTACACGTGCGAGCCAACCGAAGGCGGGGATTCGTCTGCACCGCTGCAGACGCCGTAGTTGTAGGTTCCGGACGCAGGCTTTGGAGGTTGGCCCGTGGTGCACCCGGGTTCGTCCGCGGGGACGAGCTCCACGACCAGCCAACCGTGCTGGTGCGCCATGTTCGCCGCCGTGAGCATTTCGGTGTACGCAGGATCGAGGGCCAAGTCGAAATGGACGTCGCCATCGTCCTCGTGGTGCACGGACCTAACCGTCCCCGACACCGTCATGCAGGCCTGGATGACCTTCAGCCTGTTGGGGTGGTAGACGTTCGCCAACGGGTCCCCAGACCTACAGGCGCTTGGTCCGGGTTGGGCACCGGAACCGGTCGCAACAACCGAGCCCGCGACCGTCGGAGCGCCCGGAGCGCCCAAGTCGTCGTCGTCCTCGGCCGCCAGCGCAGTGGTAGACGAGGTCGAGGACCCGGCTCGCTTCTTCGAGGCGGGGCTTGTTACCGCCGACAAGATGATGATCAGGAGCAGAACGCCACCTGTGACCAGGAACCAACGTCTTCGGTAGAACGGTTTGGCACCGGAAGGGTTGGTAACAGACAAAGCGACCGAGCCCCCTGTCGGTCCGGCGATCCGGCGCCGAAGAATAGCCTCAAATCAGTGGGAAGCGTCGCGAAGGATGACGTTGGGGGAGCGCCGCCCGAGTCAGACGACGAGCGTGGCGCCCCATGCCTCGGGTGAGGCACTACAAGACGACCGTCACCTACCGCGAGAACGGCGTGACCCACTGAATAGAGATATCGCCGTGTTGACCATGACGCTGTCCGGGGAAGCAACGATGGTTGGACTGGGCGGTGGGACCACGCTTGTGAAGCTTGCGCTGTCCGATTCGATCTGCTGGCCCGACCGCGAGATGAGCTGGCCGTTGATGGTTCCTGTGCCCGCGCATTGCGGCACCGCGTACGTCATGACAAGGGTCGTGAATCGACGCCGGGGGATCCTGACCTGCTGCTGAATGGGATCGACAACGATGCAGACGTCCATTCCGGAGGTCTGAACCGATCCAATAAACGGTTTCCATGTGCAGTTCGCGACCGTCATGTTCAGCGTGGCCGTCCCGTTCTCGGGCACCGTGGATGGGGTGAATGCGAACCGTTGGAGCGTAACCCCACCTCTCTTGGGACAAGTGGCAAGGCCGGCTGACGCCTTGAGCGGTGATTGCGGCGTCGATAGTCCGACGGCAGCCGACGTCGTGACCAGAACCAGGCCAAAGGTCAGAGCGACCGGCGCAAGCCAGGAGACAGATCGACGAAGTGGGGACGCGTCCATGCCCATGGGAGCCCCTTGGGTTGATGGCCTGGTAAAGCGACCTGGCAGATCATAGGTAGCCGCCTGGGACGATGCCCGACCCAGGCCGAAGGTGTGTCAGGACACGCGCGACGCCGCCCTTGGACCGCTTACGGGTTGAACGCGCCGAGGCCGGCCACCGAATTACGCGTCCCTGGTCGACATTCGCCACGCTCCGATGGCGGTCCAGACCACCAGCCAAGCGGCGATCACCAGGGACGACACCAAAGTGGACTCCGGGCGTAGGAGGTTCCGGCCCAGTCCGCCACCGCCGCCCCCCGGACCTCCGCCGCCGAATGGTGTCGGGAGGTTGCCCGGCTCGATATGGAGCATGGCGACACCCACGATGCTGCGCTGGAAGTTGAGCAGGTGGGCGATCACCGCCCGGCTGAAGATCGGGGTCAGGATCAGTTCCAGCACGATCATCAGGATGACGGGAACGGTCCGCTGTCCCATCAGGGACGCCAGACCCAGCCCCACGATGAATCCGATCGTCGCCTCCAGGGCGATCCACAAGCCCACTTCGATCATGAGGGTGGTCGACGGGAACAGGAAGTTTCGGTGGTAGTCGGCGTAGTCCTGATTGGCGACCGACACGGCAAAGGCCCGGATCTGCGCCTGGGTGGAGTGAGTCGGCACCGTGACGATGCCGCGGGGTGTCTTGAGGATGGCACCGGGCGGGGGACCGATGTTCTGCCCGTTTCCGCAAGGGACGCTGGGCGGGATACTCGGGCCGTTGAAGTCGAAGTTGCAGATGACCTCGTCAGCGTGGTTGGCCGCCCACGTGTCCAGGGCTGGCCGGGACAGGCCCGCCGGCACGGTGACCCCGTCGAAGTTCAGCTTGGTCGGCGCGGCGAAGACGCAGACCACGCAGACGATCGTGTATCCGATCGCCACCATGGTCATGACGACGGCCAGGCCGGCGGGTACCCGAGCGAAGAACAAGGAGACGCGAGAACGCCCGGTGATCACCAGGTGCCGGAACATCCCTTCGGTCAGGTCGACAGACCCGGCTGTACACCCGACGACCGCCGCCACGATGAACCCGAACACGTACATGAAGCCGAGCACCAGGGTGGTGAAGATGTCGTATCCACCGGCGGGGCCGTAGTGCTTTGGATCCACGGCGTGAGCGATCAGGCGGATGGAGAGGAACACCGTCGGGATGCCGATGTTCACGGCGATCAAAGCGATCATGAGGCCCCGCCGCCGTCGCAGCTCCATGAGACGCGTGGTGATCATTCGCCACGTCGGAATCCACGAGCCTCGGTGATCGGTTCGTTCTGCTACCGATGCCGAACTGGATGCCGCGCCTGGCGCCGG
>DATGGF010000051.1:0-2000 GCA_035308625.1 Acidimicrobiales bacterium
TGGCGGCCATCGTCCCGTTGACATACAGCTCGTATTGCTGGTCGGCTGACACGTACGCTCGGGCCCGGACGATCGAAGAGCGGCCGAGCTTCGCTTCTTTCCGGACGTAGCTGTACTCGTCCTTGTAGGCCCAGATGCCGGTGGTGTTCTGGACGTTGAACGTCTCTGGCGTGTCCAACACTTCGACCGTCGGTCGCTTGATCCAGTCCGCGTGCCAGTCGCCGTCTTCCAAGCCCGTGTCGAATGTCGCGACGGGGGCCAACGGCCCGCTCATCCCGGAACCGTCCCAGGTCTGGACCGTCCACAGGTATGTGGTGTCCGGCGCAAGGGCGTCTCCCCCATACGGCACGAACGCCTGTGCATCGGACGTGACCTTGCCGCTGTCCCAGACCACCGGGTCCCCGCCGCGTGCCGGGCCGGCCAGTACGGGGCGGGAGACCACGATGCGGTACGCGCTCTGGACCGCCCCTCGCCGATTGTCGGCGACCTGCCATCCGAAATACACGTCGGTCAGCCCGATCCCCACTGGTGCCGCCAGGTCGTCCACGGTCAGCGCCTGCGGAGGCCCCGGGCCGGCGGAGGACGCTTCCGCCACGGTGTCCACCGCCGCGGGCGCCAAGAACGACATGGCCCCGACGACTACACCTAGTGCGGCGCGACCTGGACTACGCACCTTCACCGGCGGAGTTTCGCACAGCGACCACGAGGCGGGTCCGACGACATCGACCTGTGCCGAACATGCGGCGCCGGGTGTCGCCCGCCCACCGGAGCCACTGTCGCCCTACGGGGTCGTCCCGCTACCGGTGGTGGACACGTGGTCCAAAGTTCGGCTCCTCGGCGAGGAAGTGGCTGCCGCCGTTGCCCTCGCCTTGGTCCCGGCACTGGTGGCGATGAACACTCCCGGGACGAGCCAGTGGCCCACCCACCGGTACATGCTGATCCCGGCCCTGCCGGGGTGCGTACACGGCAAGTCCGGATGCCTCTGCGGTGGGCACTCGAGCGCACCCGGTGATTCGTCGTCCCTGACTACACGTCCGCGCTCTAGAAGGAAACGGAGAGTCTTGCGAACCTGGCCCTTACAGGCTGTTCACGTTGGCCGGCGTCAGGTTCAGCAGGGTGAAGGGTGCCGGGCGGCCCTGACGAGTCACGGCAAACACGATCGGCGACTCGGCCTTGCCAAGATGGATATTGACGTGCGCCGTGGACCCGCCACCGACGATGGGCACCTCGAGAACCGGATCCCCTTGCCCTTGCTCGCACGTCAGGCGCCGGGCTGACGATGAGGCCTTGATCAGCAGTGTCCGGTTGCCGTCGCCGCTGGCAAGGCACGTGGCGACGGGCGACACTGGGTTGCGGACATCGGACGATGCCGACGTAGCTTGATCGGCGTGGTTGAGAGATGTCACGCGAAGTGTCTTCGGCATCTTGGTGAACCGCACACCTACGTCACCCCCGCCCGCCTTCAACGTTATGACGACGTTGAAGGCGGGCCAGATCGCCTTCTTGAGATGCAAGGCGCCCCGGTCGATACAGTCGAGACCTGCGAGGCCACGGAAGCGGACGTCGAGCCCGGCCGCTCGAGCTTGAAACGGCCCGAAGCATTGGGCGAACCAGCCCAGCTTCTTGAGCTTCGCCGTGGGTCGGTAGAGGGTGCCGTACGTCGCCGGATCAGTGACGGGCCTGTACCCCATTTTCAGCAGCAGATTGATCTTCCACGGGACTGACTCATCGTACCGTCCGAGATTCGAGCTATACCCCGGCAGCCATTCATGAAAAGAAGAGACAAGAGCGTAGCGACCGGTCAGGAGGTTGTTGATGAATAGCCGAGGTGTGTAACCCTCTGCCAAGGCATCGTTGACATCGCCGGCTGGATACGCCGTCGCCCTCGGCGAGACCGAGAGTGACGGATAACTCTCGTCGTAAACCGCCTTTCCCCGCTCGCTCACACCGACAAGGTACGGGTCGATCTGAGACCACACGACCGTCTCATGGAGGTTCGG
>DATGGF010000052.1:0-1598 GCA_035308625.1 Acidimicrobiales bacterium
CGACGCGTGGCTCGAGCGGGCGCGGACGCTCACCCGGGTGTACACCACGCTCATCGACATCTCCGGGTACGCCGATGTCCGGCGCGATGCCCTACTTGCTCATGCCACCCAGGTCGATCCCGAGTCCCCCTTCTGGTTCGGCCTCCCCCCCGAGGTGGCGCGCACCGTCCACCCCGTCGACGAGTACGTGCTCGCTCGCACGGCGCCGGGCATGCCCGACCCCGACCCGCCCGCGGCGGCACCGGCAGAGGCGTCCCCCGAGGTGGTCGAGGACGACCTCTTCGCCGGTGTGCACGACCCGGCCACTCGCTAACATTCGGCGCGGCCGGCACTTTTCGGTGTTCCCGAGACGGCTGACAGCCATGTCACAATCCAGGAGGACGACATGTCGAAGTGGCTGAGCCAGGAATGGCTCGACGAGACGAGGAAGATGGCGGAGGGCCAGCCCGAGCGTCCGGGGGCGTCGGCTCGCATGCAGTACGTCGTCTCGGGTGGCCCCGACGGGGACATCGAGTACTACTGGGTCCTCGAGAACGGCAAGATCACCGAGAGCCAGCTGGGCCATCTCGACGACGCCGAGGTGACGCTCACCACCGGCTACGCCGATGCCATGAAGATCCAGAAGGGCGAGCTCGACGCCAACGCCGCCTTCATGCAGGGCAAGGTGAAGGTGACGGGCAACATGGCCAAGGTCATGTCGCTGCTGCCCATCACCAATGCGCCGGAGTACAAGCAGCTGCAGACCGAAATCTCGGCCATCACCGAGTTCTGATCCAAGCGCGCACCGCGCTCCCGGCGAGCGCTGAGCGGGCTGGTCACCCGGCGCGCATCAGCTCCCGCAAAGCGCGGTACCCGAGCAGGGTCACTCCGCCGGCCGCCAGGGCTTCGGGCACCGAGCGGTCGTCGACCAACAGGCGGTGGTCGTCGACGCGCGCTTCCCAGTCGGGTGTGAGGGCCCGGAGCTCGGGCGTGTCCACGGCGGGCTGGAGGTATAGCTCGGTGACTCCCGGCTCCAGCCGGGGCAGCACGTCGAACAACACCTTGCGCGCCCCCACTTCGGCCGAGGCGATCAGGTGGTCGGGGAACACGACGCCCTCCTCGGCGGCCAGCCGGCGGAAGGGGAACCCGATGCGGGTCTCGGTGGCGGCGTCCGACAAGCGCATGGGCAACCCGAAATCGGCGGCCAGTTCCAGGTAGATGTCGAAGAACTCGGGCCGGGCCTGCATGGTCCCGAGGTGGGTGTCGAGGTGACTCACGTCGAAGCCCCACAAGATGGCTCGCTCCACCTGGGCCCGGCACTCCCGGCGCACCTCGTCGAGATCGGCGTGGTCCCACAGGTCGGTGGTGGTGCGGGGGAAGCCCCCGTCGCCGTCGAGCAGGGAGGGGGCCTGGGTGATGGGGCCCCAGCGGTAGAGGTCGAGCTCGGCGTTGAGCGTCAGATGGACGCCGACGTCCTCACCGCGGTACTCGGCCGCCGCGCCCCGGGCCCAGGGGCAGGGGACCATGAGGCTGGCGCTGGTGGCCACGCCTTGGCGCAACGCGTCGTAGACGCCGACATTTGCCGCGTGGAAGACACCGAGGTGGTCGCAGTTGAGGAT
>DATGGF010000053.1:0-1886 GCA_035308625.1 Acidimicrobiales bacterium
GGGAACGTCCTGGGTGGGGTCCGGTCCCCGCAGGTGGACGCCCCCATCGCCACGCTCGGGGGTGTCGGCAACAGCCCGGCGTTCTGCTCGCTCTTCGGGACCACGGTCGCTTTCAGCTTCAGCCAGGTGGCGTCCCTCTACCCGACCCACGCCCAGTTCGTGTCTAAGTGGGAGCAGGCCGCACAGGGCGAAGCCCTCGCCGGTTACCTGGTCCCGGCCGACGTCACGGAGCTGGACAACGCCGCCGCGGCGTCGTGGATCTGGTAGCGACCGCCCGCCATGGTTGTTACGGCCTGCTGGCTTTGATGCACGACGAGTCGCGCGAGTCCGTCCTCAACCGGAGTTGCGGTACGCCACTTCGCTTCGAACTCCCGCCGGCGCCTGCCCTGGCCGTCTGACCCTGGACCGGCGCGCTCGCCAGGGCCTTCAGGGCCTCGGGGCGGCCAGCGGGTGCGGCATGCAGAGCTCGTCGTACTCGGCGATGCGGATCTGGTCCTTGGGCACCGAGCACGCCGGGCATTCGGGGTCGCGCCGCACCTTGAACGTGCGGAAGCTCTCCTCGAGCGCGTCGTAGGCCATCAGCCGCCCGGTCAGCGGGTCGCCGAGGCCGAGCAGCAGCTTGATCGCCTCCATCGCCTGGAGGCTGCCGATGATGCCCGGCAGCACGCCGAGCACGCCCGCCTCCGCGCACGACGGCGCCAACTCGGCCGGCGGCGGCTCGGGTAGCAGGCACCGGTAGCACGGGCCCACATAGGGGTGGAAGACGCTGACCTGCCCCTCGAACCGGAAGATCGCCCCGTAGACCACCGGGATCTCCTCGAGGAGCGAAGCGTCGTTCACGAGGTAGCGGGTCGGGAAGTTGTCCGTCCCGTCCACGATCACGTCGTAGCCCCTGATGATGTCGAGCACGTTGTCCGCGCCGAGGCGGGTGTCGTAGGTCACGACGTTGACGTCGGGATTGAGCAGCGTGAGGGTCTTCTTGGCCGAGTCGACCTTGCGCTCGCCGACCCGGTCGACGTTGTGGAGCACCTGGCGCTGCAGGTTGGAGGCGTCCACCACGTCCATGTCGATGACGCCGAGCGTGCCCACGCCGGCAGCGGCGAGGTAGAGGCCCGCCGGCGACCCCAGGCCGCCGGCGCCGAGCAACAGCACCTTGGAGTCGAGCAGCTTGAGCTGGCCCGCCTCGCTCACCTCCGGCAGGAGCAGGTGGCGCTGGTAGCGGTTGCGCTGCTCAGGGGTGAGGGTCTGGGGGACCTTCCACGCCCGCCCCTCGTCCTTCCAGCGGTTGAACCCGCCCGCCATCGAAACGACGTCGGTGTACCCGAGCTCCTGGAGGGTCTTGGCCGCGAACGCGGAACGGACACCGCCGGCGCAGTAGATGACGACCTCGGCGTTGTGGTCGGGGATCCTTCCCTCGACGTTGCTCTCGAGGTTCCCGCGGGCGATGTGGACCGACCCCGGGATCGTGCCCTGTGAGTACTCGTCCGGCTCCCGCACGTCGAGGAAGACCGCCTCCCCAAGCCGTGCCTCGGCCCCAGCCGTGTCCACCTCGCGGATGGCCGACTTGGTCTGGTTGAGGAGCTCGCGGAACGTCGCCATATCGCGTAAAACCTTACCTCGCAGGTCGGCATTCCCGCCCGGTCACCAGTTGGCCGTGCTGGCGAGGTAGAGCCACCCGAGCCCCGCCAGCATCCCCACCACGGTCACCACGAACCAGGCGGGGTTGGCTCGCCGCGTGGCCAACTGGACGAGCGCGTACACGCCGAACCCGAGCGCGGCAAAGGCCGTGAGGATGAACAGGCCCACAACTCCGCACCCGAGGGTGATCAGCGCCAGCGCTGCGTCCGGGAGGCCCTTGCGCTGAGGCGGGTACCAGCGGCCGTCCG
>DATGGF010000054.1:0-2676 GCA_035308625.1 Acidimicrobiales bacterium
CGACCCGACGGGCCAGGTCCGACGCGCCACCCCCGTCGGCACCCGCCTTGGGGTCGCCCAACACCACCACGCGGCGCACGCTGGGCAGGGCGCTGGGCATGGCGGCCAGGCACTCGGCGAAGTCGGGATGGACGACCAGCACCGAGGCGCGGGCGTCGTCCACGATGGCGGCCATCTCGGGCGGTGACAGGCGCCAGTTGACGGCCACGCCCACCGCGCCGGTCAACGCGCCGCCGAAGAGGACCTCGAAGTATTCGAGCCCGTTGCGGTCGAGAAACGCCACCCGGTCGCCGGGGCCGACGCCCTCGTCGCGCAGGGCGTTCGCCACCCGGCCGGCTTGGGCGTATGTCTCACCCCACGTCACGGTGCGCTCCCCGACGCGGAACATGGGCCGCGCCCCGACATCGGCCACGTTGGCCCGGAGCATCCCGGCGACGGTGAAGCGCTCTTCCATGTCCCTCCCACGTGCCGGCCATTCCCGTGTGGACGGCCCGCTACTCCGACCCGGCCAGCGTAACGGCCGTACCTGTCGCCGATCGGGCCCCGGCCGCCGCGAACCGGCACGGTTAGGGTGCGGTCGTGCCCAGATTCGCGTTGAGTGCCTTGGGGGTGGACCAACCGGGGATCGTCGCCGCGGTGAGCGGCGCGTTGATGGAGCTCGGCTGCAACCTGGAGGACTCCACCATGAGCATCCTCCAGGGCCATTTCGCCATCCTCCTGGTGGTGTCGGCCGGCCCGAGTGTCACCGTGGCCGAACTGCAGGCGGCACTCGAGCCCGAGGCCGACCTCTTCGATCTGATCGTCTCGGTGCGCGCGTTGCACGACCCCGTGCCCGGTGCCGAGGCGGGCGGTGACCCCCAGGGCAGCCAGCTGTTCGAACCGTGGACGATCTCGGTGCACGGCGCCGACCGCACGGGCATCGTCCATGGGATCACCGCGGCGCTGGCCGAGGCCGGAGGCAACGTCGTCGACCTCGCCACCCATCTCGTGGGTGGTGCCGATGCCCCGATGTACGTCATGACCCTGCGGGTGACCCTCCCCGGAGGCATCGAGGCGCCGGCGGCCGCGGCGCGCATCCGGGCCGCCGGTGACGCACTGGGCGTGCACTGCACCGTGCACCCCGACGAGGCCGACACGCTCTAGCGGTCGGGCCTCGGGCCCCCCGCATGCTGCCCATGTCCGTCCGTCCCGTCCTCGTCTTGCCCCACCCGGTGCTGGTCACGCCGGCGGCCCCGGTCGGCTCCGTCGATGGCGCGGCCCGTCGTCTGGCCCAGGACCTCCTCGACACCATGCGGGCGTCGCCGGCCTGCGTGGGCCTGGCCGCCCCGCAGATCGGTGAGCCGCGTCGGGCCTTGGCCGTCGACGTGACCGGGCATGGCAAGGCCCGGTCGTGCCACGGGCCGTTCGTGCTCTTCGATCCCGAGATCGTCTCCTCCGCCGCGCCCGAGACAGCCCGGGAAGGCTGCATGAGCGTCCCCGACCTCACCGGCGATGTGCACCGGGCCAGCCGGCTCGTCGTGGCCGGGCTCGGGCCGGATGGCCGGCGGGTCGAGCTCGAGGTCGACGCGTTCGAGGCCCGGGCGGTGCAGCACGAGATCGACCACCTCGACGGCCTCGTCTTCCTCGACCGGGTGGCCGGCCCCCACGGCGTCTTCCCCCGCAAGGTGTACCGCTGACAGGCGTCCCGCTACCCTGCACCTCGGCATGAGCGACGACCGCCTGTACTTCCGCCAGCTGCTGTCGGGCCGCGACTTCGCCGCGTCCGACCCCATCGCCCACCAGATGGTGAACTTCACCTACCTCGTGGGTGACCGCCAGGCGGGTGAAGCGGTGATGATCGATCCCGCCTACGACGTGGGCGCACTGCTGCAGATCCTCGAAGCCGACGCCATGCGGTGCGTCGGCATCCTCGCCACCCACTACCACGCCGACCACATCGGTGGATCGCTCATGGGCTATCCCATCCAGGGGGTGGCCGACGTGCTCGAGCAGGCGTCTGTGCCGGTCCACGTGCAACGCGACGAGGCGCCCTGGGTCTTGCGCACCTCCGGCTTGGGCGAGGCGGACCTCGTGCAGCACACGAGCGGCGACGTGGTCCGGGTGGGAGAGCTCGACGTGGAATTGGTGCACACACCCGGGCACACGCCCGGCAGCCAGTGCTTCGCCGTGGCCGGCCGGCTCGTGTCGGGTGACACGTTGTTCCTCGACGGTTGTGGCCGCACCGACCTGCCCGGCGGTGACCCCGAGCAGATGTACGAGTCGCTCACCACCCGCCTGGCCCGCTTCGGCGACGACACCGTGCTGTACCCGGGGCACCTCTACTCGCCTGAGCCCTCGGCCTCCATGGGCGACACGCGCGCCCGTAACTACGTCTTCCGGCTGCGCACCCCCGAGCAGTGGATGACGATGTTCGGCAACTGACGCCGGGCATCGCGGCGCACCGAGATGGGACGGGCATGACCGGCGGGGGTCCGCTCGACCGGACGGGCACCGTGGTGGTGGTCGGGGCGGGTCTGGCCGGACTGCGCGCGGCCGAGACCCTGCGGGCCGAAGGCCATGGTGGGCCCGTCGTCGTGATCGGCGACGAGCGTCACCCCCCATACGACCGGCCCCCGCTGTCGAAGCAGCTGCTGGCCGGTTCGTGGGGCGAGGACCGCGTCATGTTGCGGCCTCCGG
>DATGGF010000055.1:0-2871 GCA_035308625.1 Acidimicrobiales bacterium
GCAATCTGCGGACCAGTCGCAGGACGCGAAGATACGGGTCCTCCAGGAGCGCATCGACGCGCTCAGCAAGGAGCTCAAAGGCATCCAGGAGGACCAGACCAAGTCCTCGAAGACCGTCGCCACGGTCGACAAGGCGTGGAACACGTTCATCAAGGGCTTCTTCGGCACCCTGGACGTATCCATCGATGAGACGACCAAGGGCATGAACGGCATGGTCGCCTACCACTGGGGCACCAATGATCCGTTGGGAGGCCCGCCTTACATCAACAACGGGGCGAAGTCGCCCCCCGGCCCCTTCGGCCGCGTCAGCTGGATGCCGATGATGGCGAGCAACGGCTCGAACATCGGCTACCGCGGGAGCCACAAGATCGGTAAGTCCGATATCGACTTCATCTACCAGGTCTCCACCGGAATAAGCATGGACGCGGCGCCCGGACTGCAGAACACCTGGACCAAGTCCTCGAATACGGTGCAGGGAGCCATCGGCCTCGGCGACACCTTCATCGGCCTGCGCGCCAAGGGATGGGGGCAGATCCGCTTCGGTGAGATGTTTACGCCTTACAAGACCTCGACCGACCGCCTCAATCCCTTCGCAGGCGGGCTCGGCAACTACAGCGTGGTCATGGGGAATACCGGCGGTGACAACCGGGTCGAGTTCGGCACCCGCATGGATCACGTCGTGACCTATATGTCGCCGAACATGTCCGGGTTCAGCTTCGATCTGTCGTACTCCTTCGGACAGAATCCGGACCCGTACAACAACATCGCGTCGCTCGGGTCTCCGGACTGCGGGGGAGGGAACAACCCCGGCAGCGGCAACCTCTTCCTGAACTGCGATGACGGTGGCTTCAACTACTCCTACGGCGGGGATCTCAAGTTCGAGACCGGCGGGCTCTATCTGGTAGCGGCTTATGAGCTCCACAGCCAGGTCAACCGCAGCTCGGACGGCATCGGCTCGAACAACCCGTTCTACGGGGCGCTGCCCGGGTCGGGCCCCGGTTGCACCGGCGGCGTCGGCCCGCCTTCTCCGCTCCTCGACTGCTCTCCAACCGGTCAGTACATGACCTTTTTTGGGGAATTCCCGACATCGGGCGCCGCAGGTTCGCCGCCCTACAGCGTGCTCTACGACGTGGCGGACGAGTGGGCCGTGAAGTTCGGCGGGCAATACCGCTTCGACTTCGGACTCACGGTGTCCTACATGTGGGAAGGCATGCACCGCAATGTCCCCGCTGTGATGGAGTTCCAGAACGAGCGCACCCGCAACAGCGATTGGCTCGCGATCGAATATGAGTTCCCGGGCGGTGCGGACCGAGTCGCAGCGGGCTGGGCGCATGCTGGCGCCACGCCGGGCGATCCGGGCGGACAGCACAACTTCTACCCCGGCGGCATAGGCGATAACCAAGCCAACATGTACACCGTGCAGTGGTGGCACAAGTTCGACAAGCAGCTGACCTGGTACTTCGATGTGGCCGACACGGCGAACGACGGCAACGCGCACTTCGATATCGGCGCGGGCGGCCATGGCATCAAGACCGACTGCCACGATGCCACGCATTTCTCGTTCGTCGATTACAGCAGCGCGGGCCCGACGACCTGGGGTGGTTGT
The DNA here is from genome assembly GCA_035308625.1 of Acidimicrobiales bacterium. Taxonomy (GTDB): domain Bacteria; phylum Actinomycetota; class Acidimicrobiia; order Acidimicrobiales; family UBA8190; genus DATGGF01. The sequence goes on from DATGGF010000055.1 coordinate 1,607, forward strand.
CATGAGATCGGGCTCTCGACGGGACTGAACTTCAAGTTCTGAAGCCCCGTCCAAGGAAGCCAGGGACCGAGACCAGGCGCGACCGGAACGGCCCACTCCCGATGGCAACATCGGGAGTGGGCCGTTCCGGCGGGCCGATGTGATATACATCGGGTCAACGAATATAAGGAGGGCAAGCAAGGTGTCCCCAGTGATGAAGCGCATCGTTTCAGCCGCAGTAATACTGTTGTGCGGCGTGGCTGCCTGCGCGTCAGGCCCCAAGACCGCCGCGCAGCTGCAGGCCGATAAAGAGACAGCCGAGCGTGTCGAGACAGCCTTGAACGCCGACAGGGCGCTCTACGCCAAGCACATCACGGCGCGGGCCGATAACGGCGTGGTACGTCTGAGCGGTTACGTCTGGGAAGCGGCGGACCTGCAGCTGGCCATGGCCATCGCAGAGGGCGTCCCGGGCGTCAGCCGGGTAATAAGCGACCTGGAGCTGAACCGCAACGGGGACGCGGACTCGCCCGTCACGCGCTAGACCAATCAACCAGCCGCCGCGATCGGGGCCGCCGCGGCAGCCCGGGTGCTCGTGCGGCGTGTGGCAAAGGACTGCCGAATGTAACGAAGGCTCCGGACCGCGGCCCTGACGCTTGATTTTTGAACGCACGAGCCCTAACTGAGGTCCCAGGAGGGTCGGCCACCTGGTTTCGCGCGGCCTTCGAGGAGTTCGCCATGAAGATCAGGGGACGAGAGAACGCATTCGCGCTCCTCGCAGTTATCGCGGGAGTCATCGCCGGTTGCTCGATGACACCGCCCAAATCTCCGGAGCAGGAGCGAGCCGATAGCGCTCTCGCCGATCGGGTCTATGCAGCGCTGCAAGCCAATCCTATCTACTACTTCCGGGACGTCGATGTGGACGTGGATGACGGGATCGCACACCTCGGCGGCTACGTCTGGTCGACCGACGCCCTGTATCACGCCCAGATGATCGCTCGCCGCGTACCCGGAGTCACCGCGGTACGTGACGAAATGAAGCTCGAGCGCGAGGCCAACCGGGGCGGCGGCGACAGCGCGGGGTCACAGTAATGAACGTAAGGGGCAAGAGCGTCAGCGCCCTCCTCGTCGGCGCCGCTGTCCTCACGGCATCCTGCGCGACGGCGCCTCCGCGGGCTGGTCCCGCCCCGGCGGCGACGCCCGAGCGGCTCATCGCGGACCGGGCTCTTGCGAACGCGGTGTATTCGAAGCTCAACGCCGACCCCTACTATTACTATCGCCACGTCGAG
>DATGGF010000056.1:0-1891 GCA_035308625.1 Acidimicrobiales bacterium
GTGCGATCAGCCCTGTGGACAGGGATTGTTGACGAGATGCCGGAAGTCCTCGTAGTAGGAGGTGGCGCTTCCGCCCGTGTTGGTGTAGTCCAGTTGCAGCAGGGACCCGTACTGGCGGTTCTGGCCGAAGTCGCTGATCTCGCCGGGAATGTCGTTGCCGAACTGCCACATACAGCCAGCGGAGGACATGGTCGTGCTGTAGAAGGGGTAGAAGTTGGCCGGCGTGCCGTTGTCGGTTTCAGGTATCCGCCTGCAGCCCGTCCCGGTGACCTGGTTGCAGCCGAACTCGACGGCGGGCAGATCCGTCTCGAACCCCGCCTGGGTGTACTGGACCGAGTAACCAGGACCGGTCTCCGGGCTGCTGAACTGGAACGCCGTCGGGTGTGTCGCGGTGTTGCCGTTAGGCCAGAGGTTTTGATAGGACGCCCCGTCAAAACCGGGATCGTTGGTGTCAGAGCAGCCCGACACCTTGTAGACGAGCGCCTCGGAGCCCGGGAAGCAGTACAGGTCGTCGCCGTCGGTCGGCGATGCCGTCGGGCCCCTGCCCTCGGTGTCGTCGCCGGGGCACAAGGTCGGATTGCCCTTTGAATCGACGCCAAAGGGGGTGGCGGGGATCCTGTACGGGCCCGTGCAGAACTGGAAGTGGCCGATCTCGGTGTCGAACGCCACGTTGTACGAACCCGCAGCCCAGGTCACCCGGGTCTGCGGCGACGACGTGCTGTACATCGGGTGGAAGTTGTAGGGGATGTCCGTGCAGGACGAGCCTGTCGGATCGAACTTCACCTGGCCGAAGCCATTGGCGGCGCTCGCCGTCATCGAGCCCGTTTGCTCCGACGTCAGGTCGACGATGGACACCTTCAACCCGTTCGCGGTGTCGGTGAGGCTCACGTGCAAGTGATCACCCGAACTCATGAACAGGTCCTTCGAACTCGGGGTGTAGGTGGCGAGGGTGGCGTCCACCGGATTGGCCGGGGCCTGGGCGACTCCGTTCTTGGTAATGAAGGCGAAGTTGACGTATTCCTCGCCCACCTGGGCCAGACAAGTCGGGTTGTTGGTCTGGCCGGTCACCGGGTTGAGGGAAAGGCTGTCGATATTGAGGGCCGCGCACCACCGGGTGGGGTCGCACGAGCTCGCGCCCGCGGCCACTGCCCAGGTCGGCCACGAAACCCACCCCGGCGGATAGAACTGCATCTCCATGTACGCCTCACCCACGTGCTTGGGGGAGACGGCAGGATCGAGAATGTTCTTGTCGCTGTCGGGGGGACAGGTCGTTATCTGTTCGGGATAGGACTGGGTGTCGCACATGGCCATGCCCAACCATTCCGCCCCGCTCAGCTCGAAGGCGTACGACCTGTTAGCCGCGTTCGGATCGGTGGCGGGCGGGTCGGTGGGAAGCGTGATGTCGTACCGCATGTGATTGCCGGAGCCAGGAGTATTCGACTCAAACAACATTGATGGCTCGTCGTGCCCCACGTAGTGGCCGAACACTTCGTCCGAATTGCCTACTTCGGTGCACATGGCGCTTGCCCACGCGCAGTTGATCGCCATGTGCGCGTTCGCCCCCGGCCTGAAGCTCGCCGCTGTTGCCGATAGCGATAGACGCGGCGACCATCGCCACCACAGCCATCGAAACCACGGAGAGACGCGACCGGAGCCATCTCATCGCCAAACCCCCTTGGACGGAACCCGGCCTGCCGGCCCCGTCTCGCCAGCGATGGGGTTCGCTGTGGTTCGAGTCGGACAGTAGCGCACGTGGATCGGCGGTGCCACGGGACCGGCGGTCACCGGATGGGCACGAGTGACACCGGACCGAGGTCGACCTTTGACGGTGACAAACATCAGCGTTACCGGGCGACTTGTGTGCTCCGAGCGGGGGTCTCTCAGGACGAAC
>DATGGF010000057.1:0-3214 GCA_035308625.1 Acidimicrobiales bacterium
CGGATCTGCTCTTCGACTGCGCGGCCATGGTGGCGATGCTCTCCACCGCGTGCACCCTCGAGGCGGGCACTGTCGTGTCCACGGGCACGCCCCCGGGCGTGGGGGCGAGCTTCGACCCGCCGCGCTGGCTCGTGCCCGGGAGTGTCGTGCGCATCGAGATCGAGGGGATCGGGACGCTGGAGAACCCGGTGGTGGCAGCATCCGGTGGGCCCGAGGGTTGACGCCGTGCCCGGGCGCACCGACGAGTACGGCCGGCTCCGTGTCACCCGAAGCCTGGCCATACCCCTCGACGAGCTGCAGTGGCGGGTCACCACCAGCGGTGGGCCCGGCGGACAGCACGCCAACCGATCGAGTACCCGGGTGGAGGTGCGTTTCGACGTGGCCGGCTCGCCGTCGCTCGGCCCCCGCCAACGGGCGCGGCTGCTCGACCGGGTGGGTCCGGTAGCACGCGCCACCGCCGGCGAGTCGCGATCGCAGACCCGCAACCGCGACCGGGCGCTCGACCGACTGGCCGACCGGCTCGAGGCCGGCCTTCGGGTGGACCCGACGCGCGTCGCCACCCGTCCATCCGCCCGAGCGCGGGCGCGGCGCGTGGACGAGAAGCGTCGTCACGGCGCCCGCAAGCGCGAGCGGTCCGCCCGAGGCGACGCGCTCGACTAGCTCGAGGCCCTACACCGCGTCGGGGCGCAGCAGGGCGTCGGTGCCACCGTCCACGAAGAGCACGGACCCGTGCACGTAGCCGTTGGCCGGGTCGAGCAGGAAGGCGATGGCTCCGGCGATCTCCTCGGGGGCGGCGCGCCGGCCGAGGGGCACCGGTAGGGCGTCGACCAGCGGCCCGAGCGTGGGGTCCTCCAACGACGCGGCCAGCAGCGGGGTGTCGACCGGGCCCGGCGCCACCGCGTTGAGGCGCACGCCCGCTTGACCGAAGGCCCGGACGCGCCGGCGGATGGACCGGGCCAGGGCCAGCTTGGACATGCCGTAGACGGTGGCCCCGTCCAGGGCTCCGGCCAGCGATGTCGCCGTCTGCTCGTCCTCGGCCGCCAGCGCGTCGAGCAGACCCGGGTTCGGGGGCGTGATGCCGGCCGAGTTGGAGGCGACCACGGCGGCGGCAGCGGCGTCCCCGGCTTCGAGGGCGGGCAGCAGGCCGTCGAGCACGGCCAGCGCGCCGAAGTAATTGACGGCGACGATGGCCGGCGTCGGCCGTACGTGCGGTCCGAGCCCGGCGCAGGCGACCAGCCCGTCGGCGCAACCGTCGCACGCGTCGATCACTGCCGCCACCGCCGCCTGGCGGCCCGCCGCCGTGGACAGGTCGCCGTGGACTTCCGCGCCGGCGAGGTCGACGCCCACGACCCGGGCGCCGCTGCGGGCGAAGCGGTCCCGGACCGCCGCGCCGATGCCCGACGCGGAGCCGGTCACCACCACGGTGCGCTTGCGACGGGGGCTCATCGCCCGTGTTGTATAGCGCAGGTGGTCGGGACCTTCGGCCCTGCCCCCGGGGCATCTTGCGCCGCATGCTGGCTGAGTGCGGCGCCGGTTTCCGGCCCGCACCCAGAGTGCGTCCGGAGTGCCGCCCACCAAGGACGCGCTCGTTGGCCGTCCCCGGCGGGGAAGGACCGAGTTCCGCCCGGTCCGCGGAGCCCGCCGGGGGCGGCCGCATCCAGCAACCGGCTCAGGTCGACGCGGCCCTCGGTCCCCTCGTCAGCCGGCGCAGTCGAGGCAAAGCGGTGCCGCGGCGTCGGCCAGCTGGACCCGGCTGCGCACGAGGAAGCAGCCTCGGCACACGAACTCACCCGCTTGGCACGGCTCCACGGTGTGCTCGTGGGATAGCGGCGCGGTGGGGGAGGCGACAGGGCTGATCAACACGAAGTCGTCGGAGTCCTCCCCGGCGGGTTCATCTGCTTCTTCGGCCTGGGCCAGTCGCTGGCGGAGGATCCGGTCCAGGCTCTCCTCCACGTCGGCGATGTCGAGGGTGTCGGCGTCGAGATCCTCGGCGTCTTCGGTGTCGCTGGCGGTGTCGTCGGCGTCGTCGTCGGTCAAGTGGGCCAAGTCCTCGAGGGTCGCTTCCAGCACGTCTTCGTCCACGTCCTGTTCCAGCACCACCTCGCTGTCGAGATCCTCCTCCAGCAGGGTGTCGTCATCGAGCTCGCTCACCGCCAATTCCTCGGGCGGTTCGAGGTCAGGCTCGCCTTCGGTGAAGTGCTCCTCGGTGTCCGGGCGCTCGACGAGGTACATGGCATGACCCCCTGTGGAGCGGTGCCGATCGGGCAACGGGGCCGTGCCCGGTCGCACCGGGTCCTGCGATCACTATCCGGCCGGCCGGCGATCTTGGCAAGGGCCAAACGAGAGGGACCGGGGGCCGATCGCCACGCCCCGGTGGCACCGGCGGCAGAATCCGGGGGTGCACATCCCGGCCAAGGTCGACTACGGCATGCGGGCCCTGCTCACCCTGGCCGAGCAGGGCGAGGCGGCCACCTCGGAGGAATTGGCCCGCTCCCAGGGCCTGCCCGTGAAATTCCTCGGCGCCATCATGAGCGAGCTCCGCCGGGCGGGCCTGGTCAGCAGCCAGCGGGGATCCGAGGGCGGCTACCGCCTGGCCCGGCCCGCCTCCGAGATCGCGGTGGCCGACGTGATGCGGGCCCTCGACGGGCCTCTGGCCGAGGTCCGTGGCCTTCGGCCGGAAGCCACGACCTACGAGGGGGCTGCGGTCCACCTCCAGGATGTGTGGGTGGCGGTGCGGGCCAGCCTGCGCGCCGTCCTCGAGACGGTGACGCTCGACGATGTGGTGCGCGGCCGCCTCCCACGAGCGGTGTCCCGCCTCACTTCGGAACCCGGCGCCTGGTCGCCGCGCTGACCGACGTCGACTGACTTCGACTGACGCACTGCTCTTCAGCGGGGTCCCGTGTTGGGGTTCAGGCGTGGCGGGCGATCCCCGGGTCGCCGTCGTTGGGCGACAGCCGCGAGCGCCGGAGCCGGTGGGGTGCGTACACCTCGTCGAGGAAGGTGACGATCTCCTCGGTCAGCCGTTTCGGCATCGTCCGGAGCTCGATGATCGACCGAGCTTCGACCAGGCGTGCATTGGGGAGCTGGCGCGTCAGGTGGTCGGCGTCGGTGAAGGGGTGGATGAAGTCGATCTTGTGGCCGATGACGAGCACGGGCACCTCGATGGCATGGCGCTGCTCGTAGGTCGGGGTTATCGGGCCCACGAGCATGCCGT
>DATGGF010000058.1:0-4797 GCA_035308625.1 Acidimicrobiales bacterium
CCCGTCCGCTACCCACCAGTGTGACCATCGACAACGATGCCTCGGCCTCGGCCACGGTGGTCGAGCTCAGCGCGGCCGACGCCGTGGGGTTGCTGCACCGCGTGACCACGGCGCTGTTGGGCCAGGATCTCGACGTGACCACCGCGCGCGTGTCGACACTCGGCGATCAGGTGGTGGACGCGTTCTACGTCCGCGACCGCGACAGCGGCGGGAAGATCAGCGACCCCGCCCGGCTGGCTCGCCTGGAGAAGGCGGTGCGCGACGCCATCGACGCCGCCGAAGCCGTGGCCTGACCAACACGCCGGGCGTGGGCACCCCGTCAGGGCGCCCGACAGTCAGTTGACGTACCAGCTGGCGATGAGCAGGGCGCCGTTCGTCACCGTCTCGTTCACGGTCATGGTGTGACGGCCCGGCGCGCTCCCCCCCGAGAGCTGCACCGTGGTGGTCAGTGTCACCGACGTGGCCTGCGTGCCGCCGGCCGTGATGGCCACGTTGAGCGGGCTCAGGTACGACGGGTTGTGCGCGCCCACCAGGGCCGCCGGCGGCGTAGCTCCCGGGGCGAAGGCCGACCACCAGTCGAGGCGATTCTGGGTGAGGGCCCGCACCCCGGCGATGAAGGCCTTCACGGCCGAGCTCTCGACCAGGAGCGGGTTGGTGCTCTGGGCCCAGGCCTGATCGGGCGCACCCCCCAGGCTCATGGCGCCCATGGGCACCGAGTAGGTCTCGAGCGTGACCCCCTCGGCCGCCAGCTCGGCCGGCACGGGCACAGCCGGCGGAGGCTGGTCGGCCACGTAGGCGTCACCGGCCGGCTTCGTGATCGACGACGAGACGAGGGTGGCGCTGACGAGATACCGGTCCGGGGTGAACCACAACGCGTTGGTGGGCCAGCACGTGACCAGGGTCATGGTCGGGTTGTTGGTGTTGTACACGGGCGTGCCCTCACGCACCACGGCGTGCGACTGCACGGTGAAGGCATAGGTGATGCACGGCGTCACGTAGCGAACGACGTCGGCCGCCGACAGTTGGGCCAGGTTGACGAAGTAGCTGACGTCATGGGCTTCGAGCACCGCGTTGCCGTTGTCACCGGGCCACACCGATCCGGTGATGTGCCCGACGGCCACATTGAGCACGGGGTCGTCGGTCCCTTGCTCCACCGGCGCGGTCAGGCCGATCTTGGGGATCTCGAGCAGGCCCTTCACCGGATCCGAGGCGCTCGACTGGGCACACGAGGCCAGGGTGGCCATACCGGCCGGAGCGGTGGGCGTGGTGATGGCGCCCGATCCGGACGAGCCCAGCGAGTGCTCGTTCAGGAACCGGTGGACGAGCGCGTGCCCGGTGCGCTCGGAATGGTTCGTCCACACCCAGGCGTTCACCTGCCAGCCGATCGCCGCGCCCACCAGCAGCACGCCCAGGAAGATGAGCAGCCGGTAGCGCCACCGGCGCGGCCGGGAACCCCGGGGGCCTTCGGGCGGCGGGGAGACCTCCTCGGCGGAGTCGACCTGGACCACAGAGACAATTAGGCCAGGGATCGGCCCCCTACGGGCGTCATCGACGCCTGGGCGTCGTCACGACGGCGGCTGGGTGGAGGGGAATTCGGGCGGCCGGCGCTCCCGCAGGGCGGCCACCCCCTCGCGCACGTCGGGGCCGAGGAAGCCCAGCATCTCGAGCGCCACCGACTCCCCGAAGGTGGGCAGCGCCTGGCGCAACCACTGGTTCATGACCCGCTTGGTCCACTGCACCGCGGTGGTGCTCTGGGCCGCCAGCGTGCCGGCCACCGCCAGCGCCTCGGCCAGCACCTGGTCGTCGGGCACGCAGCGCGTCACCAGGCCGATGCGCTCGGCTTCCTCACCGGACACGAAATCGGCGGTCATCAGGTAGTACTTGGCCTTGGCCATGCCGCACAGAAGCGGCCACAGCACCGCGGCGTGGTCACCGGCCGCCACCCCCAGCCGGGCATGGCCGTCAGACAACCGGGCGCTCTGCCCGGCGATGCTCACGTCGGCCAGCAGCGCCACGGCCAGGCCCGCCCCCACGGCCACGCCGTTGATGGCCGACACGATGGGCTTGCGGGCCGACAGCATCTGCTCGACCACCGCGCCGGCGTCACGCCACTGCACGAGCAGGGCCTCGTAGTCCCGGGTCATCTCCTCGATCATCTCGAGGTCGCCGCCCGCGCTGAAGGCCCGCCCCGCGCCGGTCACCACCGAGGCGCGCATCTCCTCGTCCTCGTCCACCACCGCCCACACTTCCGACATCTCCTTGTGCATGCGGACCCCGGCCGCGTTGAGGACGTCGGGACGGTCAAGGGTGATGACCACCACCCCGTCGGCGCGTCGCTCGAAGGAGAGGTGCTCGAACTGGTCGTACGCGTGCAGTCGCATGTCCCGCTCCTAGTCAACGATGCGGGTCCGGGCAAGTCCGGCCGGGCCCGGCCCGGGGCCACGGCGCCCGGTACGCTCGGGCGCGGTGCGCGTGGAGCTCATGGCCTTCGGGATGCCGCTGCGCCGTGCCCAGGAGTTCGCCGCCGACGCCTCGAAAGCCGGATTCTCCGGCGCCGTGGTCACCGAAGGCGGGCGCAGCGCGTATCTGACGCTCGGCGCCATGGCTCTCGCCGCCCCTGAGCTCGAGCTCTCCACGGGCATCGCCGTGGCCTTCCCCCGCAGCCCCATGGTCACGGCCCAGCTCGCCTGGGAGCTGGCCGACGCCACCGGCGGGCGGTTCCGGCTGGGACTGGGCACGCAGGTCGAGGCGCACATCCGGCGCCGCTATGACGCCCCCTTCGATCACCCGGGGCCTCGGCTGGCCGACTACGTGGGGGCGGTGCGGGCCGCCTTCCGGGCCTTCCGCGGCACCGAGCCGCTGGCCTACGAAGGCGAGTTCTACCGCCTCACCCTGTTGCCGCCGCAGTGGTCCCCCGGCCCGATCGACGCGCCCGACCCGCCCATCGACGTCGCCGCGGTGAACCCCTACATGCTGCGCATGGCCGGCGCGGTGGCCGACGGGGTGCACGTGCACCCGCTCAACCACCGTCGCTACCTGTCCGAGGTGGTCCGGCCGAACGTCGACACCGGGGCGGTATCGGCAGGACGGCGCCCCGGCGAGGTCACGTTGACGGTGCCCGTGTTCACCGTGGCCGGCGACACCGAAGAGGAACGGTCTCGCTGGCGCGAGGTGGCGCGGAGCCAGATCGCCTTCTACGGGTCCACTCCCAACTACGCCTTCGTCTTCGACCTGCTGGGCCGGCCCGGTACGACGGCGCGCCTACGCGAGCACTTCAAAGAAGGGGACATGGCCGGCATGGCCGCGGTGATCGACGACGACCTGCTGGCCGAGTTCGCCGTGGAGGGCACCTTCGCCGAGATGCCCGACCTGCTGGCCGCCCGTTACGGCGACGTGGCGACCCGTGTCGTCCTCTACTTCGGCGGCGCCGCGTGGGCCCAGGACCGCTCGTGGTTCGAACGCTGCGGCGAGGTGGCTGCCGAATTGCGGCGGCGGTTGCCGGATCCACCGCCGGACGGCTGAATCCGGGACCCACCGGCACCCGGGCTCGAGCGGAGGTGGCGTCCGTGGTGTGCCTGACCGACCGGGACCAGATCCGGGGCGCGGCTAGGGTGGCCCTCCATGCGGGCCACGGGGGGTGTGCGCGCGGGCTGGAGGTCGTCTGCCCGCCGGCGCAATGGAATCGGAAGACTGCTCGGCGCCGGGGCCGTGCTCGCCATGGTGGCGGGACTATCCGCCTGCTCGTCGTCGAACGGCACCGCGTCGGGACCGGCGCACAGCCAGGGCAACCCGGTGCTGGCCGACGCCAACGTGCTCACCCTGCAGTCGTCACAGAGCTACACGCCCACCGCGCCAGCCGGCGGCGGCACCGACGACTACCACTGCACCTTGGTCGACCCCCACGTCACCAGCGACTCGACCATCGTCGCCAGCCAGTTCTTCCCCCAGAGCCCCGAGGTCCACCACGCCATCCTCTTCCTGGTGCCGCCCACCCTGGCCGCCAAGGCCAAGGCGGACGACGCCAACGGTCAGGGCTGGACCTGCTTCGGCGAGTCGCCGCTGCCCGGGACCTCGTTCTTCGAGGTTGGCAACACGCCCTGGCTGACGGCGTGGGCGCCTGGCCACGGCTTGGACGTGACCCCGGCCGGCACCGGTGTGCCGTTCCCCGCGGGCAGCCTCGTCATCATGCAGATCCACTACAACATGCTCGTCGGGGACAAGCCGGTGCGCAGCAAGCTGGTGCTCGACACCGTGCCCAGCGCCACCCACCACCTGCAGACACTCCAGATGGACCTGCTCCCGGCGCCCCCGGACCTGCCCTGCCCCGTGGGCGTCACCGGGCCGCTGTGCGATCGCAGCGCGTCGCTGGCCGACCTGGGCCAGCGCTTCGGCCAGGACCAGGTGAAGTTCGTGAATTTCCTCGAGGGCTTCTGCGGGCACACGCCGCCGACCAACGCCGGCGCCAACTCGACGTCGTGCTCGTGGACGATCCCCGCCGGCCACATCGTCCGGCTCACCGCGCACATGCACCTGCTGGGCGCGGGGATGACCGTGGTGCTCAACAACGGCACGACGCAGAAGACACTGCTCGACGTGACCAACTACAACTTCGACTACCAGCGGTCCTACAACCTGGCCAAGCCGGTGACCACCACCGACGGGAACACGCTCACGGTCACGTGCACCTACAACCCCACCCTGCGCCAGCGACTGCCCCAGTTGCGCCAGCTGCCGGCCCGCTACGTCACGTGGGGCGACGGGTCGTCCGACGAGATGTGCCTGGCCATCGTCCAGTAC
>DATGGF010000059.1:0-6444 GCA_035308625.1 Acidimicrobiales bacterium
CCGACTGCTACGAGGTCCTCCGTGAGGCGCAGCACGCCGGCGTGGTGGCCGCTCGGGCCGGGGTGCCCGCGCACGAGGTCGACCGGGCCGCCCGTGATGTGATCGCCTCGGCCGGCCTCGGGCCCAACTTCATCCACCGGCTCGGCCATGGCATCGGCATCGAGGAACACGAGGATCCCTACCTGGTCGCCGGGAACACGACGCCGTTGGTCCCGGGCCACGCCTTTTCGGTGGAGCCCGGCATCTACTTCTCCGGCCGGTTCGGCATGCGACTCGAGGACATCGTCGTGGTGAGACCGGACGGACCCGAGGCGCTCAACACGGTCGACCACGCGTTGGCCGTCGTCGAGGCCTGAGCCCCGCCCATGGACCTGGGCATCGCCGGCCGCGTGGCACTGGTCACCGCCTCGTCGGCCGGCCTGGGTCGTGCCTCGGCGGAAGCCCTTGCTGCCGAGGGGGCAAGGGTCGTCGTGAGCAGCCGCAACCAGGAACGCCTGCACGCGGCCGAGGAGGAGCTCCGCCGGTCAGGTGCCGATGTGCTGGCGGTGGCGGCCGACGTCACCGATCCCGCCACCCCGGCTGCTCTCGTCGACGCTGCCGTCGATCGATTCGGGCGGCTCGACATCGTGGTGGCCAACGCCGGCGGCCCGCCCCGAGGTGGAGCGCTCGAGGTCGACGATGACGCCATGCGGGCTGCTCTGGAGGCGAACCTGCTCACCTCCGTACGCCTGGTGCGCTCCGCCCTGCCGCATCTGCGCCGCCAGGAGTGGGGCCGCATCTGCTGCATTACCTCCTACACGATCGTGCAGCCGCTCTCCGACCTGACCCTGTCGAACCTGGCTCGGACGGGTCTCTGGGCCTGGGCCAAGACAGCGGCCGCCGACGTGGCTCGTGAAGACCCCAACATCACGCTCAACCTGGTGTGCCCCGGTCCTCATGCCACCCAGCGCATGCTCGACCTGGGGGCGAGCCAGGGGGACCGCTGGGGCGACCCCGGTGACTTCGGCCGCGTCGTCGCTTTCTTGTGCTCGGGGCCTGCCGCCTTCGTGAACGGCGCGGCCGTGGTGGTCGACGGGGGGCTGAGCACCGCCCTCTGAGGCCGGTGAGGCCCATCCGGCTGGTGGGGGCGGCGGGGGCCCGCGCTCAGGCGACGAAGTACTTGGCCTGCGGGTGGTGGCACACCATGGCCAGTGTCGACTGCTCGGGGTGCAGCTGGAAGCCCTCGCTCACTTCGACGCCGATCTGTTCGCCACCGAGCAACTCGACCACCTTGGCGTTGTCCTCCAAGTCGGGACAGGCGGGGTACCCGAACGAGTAGCGCCCACCCCGGTACTGCTGACGGAACAGGCCGGTCAGGGTAGGTCCGTCCTCGCCGGCAAACCCCCACTCCTCGCGGATGCGGCGGTGCCAGTACTCGGCTAGGGCCTCGGCCATCTCGACGCCGAGGCCGTGCAGATAGAGATATTCCTGGTACTCGTTCTCCGCGAAGAGGCGAGCCGTCTCGGCCGATACGGCCGGTCCCATGGTGACGAGATGGAACGCCGCATAATCGAGCTCGCCCGACTCGGCCGGCCGGAAGAAGTCGGCGATGCACAGCCACGGGTCCTTCTTCTGGCGGGGGAAATGGAAGCGCGTGAGCTCGGCGCTCCGCGACTCGTCCGACCAGATCACGAGGTCGTCCCCCTCGGCATTGGCGGCGAAATAGCCCCACGCCACCTGGGGGATGAGCAGGTCCTTGGCCTTGGCCTTGTCGAGCTCGGCCCGCAGCACAGCGCTGACGCGGTCCTTGAAGTCGGCGTCGACCTCACCGGCCTGGGGACGGTACCCCCACTGATTGCGGAACAGCGCGGTCTTGTTCAGGTACGCACCGATGTCGTCGAGCGCGATCCCCTTGGCCACCCGTGGCCCGAGGAAGGGAGGGACGAAGACCGGGTTGTCGGTTGCCACCTCCGGTGCGCGTGTGGGAGTGGCGTCAGGCGCTTCGACGGCTTGCTGACTCTTACGAGGCGGCAGGTTCCGGCCGCCGAGCTCGCGCCCGAAGGCGGGGTCGTCCTCACCCGAGCGCTTGATCTCCATCAGCCGGTCCATCGTGCGCAGACCCTCGAAGGCGTCGCGTCCGTAGAAGACGCGGCCCTCGTACACCGATCGGAGGTCGCGCTCGACGTACGTGCGGGTCAGCGCCGCCCCGCCGAGGAGCACCGGGATGTCGGCGAGGCCCCGTTGGTTCAGCTCTTCGAGGTTCTCGCGCATGATGAGCGTCGACTTCACCAGCAGCCCGCTCATTCCGATGGCGTCGGCCGAACGCTCCTGGGCCGCCTGGAGCATCTCACCCAGGCTCACCTTGATGCCGAGGTTGACGACCTCGTAGCCGTTGTTGGTGAGGATGATGTCGACCAGATTCTTCCCGATGTCGTGGACGTCGCCCTTGACGGTGGCTAGCACGACGGTCCCTTTGCCCCCCTGGTCGGCCTTCTCCATCTTCGGCTCCAGGTAGGCCACCGCCGTCTTCATCGTCTCGGCTGACTGGAGCACGAACGGGAGCTGCATCTCACCCGATGCGAAGAGTTCGCCCACCACCTTCATGCCCGCCAGCAGGACGTCGTTGACCACGCCGAGCGGGGAATGCCCGCCGGCCAGCGCTTCCTCCAGGTCGGGCTCGAGACCGTTGCGGTCCCCGTCGATGATGCGCCGTTCCAGGCGCTGCTCGACCGGCCACCCCGACCGGTCCTCGGCTTCGGCCGCGGTGGCGGACACACCTTCGAAGAGCGCCAGCAGTTCGGCTAGTGGGTCGTAGCCGTCGCGGCGGCGGTCGTAGATCAGGTCTAGGCACACCTCCCGGGCCCGCTCGTCGATCTTCGACAACGGCAGGATGCGTGCCGCGTGCACGATGGCGGCGTCGAGGCCGGCCTCGACGCACTCGTGCAGGAACATCGAATTGAGGACGTGGCGGGCGGCGGGGGACAGGCCGAACGACACATTCGAGAGACCGACGATGGTGTGCACCCCGGGCAGCTCGGTCTTGATCCGGCGGATGCCGTCGAGGGTCTCGATGCCGTCGCGGCGGCCCTCCTCCATGCCGGTCGACAGAGGCAGGACGAGCGGGTCGAAGACGAGATCGGAGTCTTCGAGGTGGTAGCGGTTCACGGCCACGTCCCGGATGGCCTGCGCGGCACGGAGCTTCCAGTCGGCCGTGCGGGCCTGTCCCTCGGTGTCGATGCAGGTGCACACCACTGCCGCGCCGTACTCGCGGGCCAGGGTGAGGAACGTGTCGAGGCGCCCGCCGGGCTCGTCCCCCTCCTCGAGGTTGACCGAGTTCAAGATGCATCGCCCGCCCAGCCACTGCAGCGCGGCTTCCACCACCGGTGCCTCGGTCGAGTCGATCATGAGCGGCACGCTCGCCTGGGTGGCGAAGCGACTGGCCACCTCGGCCATGTCGGCCACACCGTCGGCGCCGGTGTAGTCGACGCACACGTCGAGGACGTGCGAGCCTTCCTTCACCTGTTCCTTGGCCATGGCCACCGTGGTGTCCCAGTCGCCGGCCAGCATGGCGTCGCGGAACTTCTTCGACCCGTTGGCGTTCGTCCGCTCACCGACCACCAGGAACGACGTGTCCTGATGGAGTGACACGGGGCTGTAGATCGACGAGAGACCGGGCTCGAGCTGCACGCTTCGCGCAGCCGGCTCGAGGTCGCGGCAACGCTCCACAACTGCCTGTAGGTGCGCGGGCGTGGTGCCGCAGCAACCGCCGATCACGCTGACACCGAGCTCGGTGACGAACCGGGCGAGGTGGTCGGCCAGCCCATCAGGTGTCAGGTCGTAGTGCATGGCGCCGTCCACCACCGACGGCAGCCCCGCGTTGGGCAGCGTCGAGATCGGCGTGCGGGCACGTTGGCTCAGGTAGCGAACGGCCTCACCCATCTCGGCGGGACCGGTGGCGCAGTTGAGCCCGATCACGTCCGGGCGCATCGCTTCCAGGGCTGTGAGGGCCGCGCCGATCTCGGTTCCCGGGAGCATGCGGCCGGTCAGCTCGATCGTCACCTGCACCTGCAAGGGGACCCGGCGGCCACCGGCGACCATGGCCCGCTTGCAGCCGTTAAGCGCGGCTTTGGCCTGGAGCAGGTCGTACACGGTCTCGACCAGGAACAGGTCCACACCACCGGCGAGGAGCGCCGAGGCCTGTTCCTCGTAGGCGTCGCGCAGGACTGCGTACGGGATCTGCCCGAGGGTGGGGAACTTCGTCCCCGGGCCGAGGTTGCCGGCCACCCATCGTGGGCGCTCGGCCGTCGACATGGCATCGACCGCATCCCGGGCGATGCGCGCCGCCGCCAGGTTGATCTCCTCGACCTGGTCCTCGAGCCCGTATTCGGCGAGCACGATGCGGAAGGCGCCGAAGGCGTTCGTCTCCACGACATCGACACCGGCGTCGAGGAACGAGCGGTGGACGCCGGATACCACGTCGGGACGGGTCAGGTTGAGGGCTTCGTTGCACCCCTCGAGGTGCGGGCCGCCGAAGTCGGAGGCGTCGAGGTCGGCCAATTGCAGGCTGGTGCCCATGGCGCCGTCGAAGATCACCACTCGGCGCCGAGCCGCGTCGAGGTAGGCGGCGCCGCGTTCGTCGAGCGGCATGGCGTCGTGCGCCAGGACGGCGGCCAACACGGGATCGGGCACGGTCGTGTAAGTCTAGGGCTCGGCCTGCACTTTCCTGGCCCGAGCGCTCGTTGGGCACCCCGGTAGCATGCGAATCGGTGGTCAAGATCTATACGCGCAAGGGCGACGACGGCACCACCGGGCTTCTCTATGGCGGCCGGGTCCGCAAGGACGCGCCGGCGATCGAGGCGAACGGTGCGGTGGACGAGGCGCAGGCCGTGTTGGGCCTGGCCCGGGCGGAATCCGAGCCGGGCTCCGAGGTCGACGAGCTGCTCGTCGAGCTGGAGCGCGACCTGTGGGTGCTCATGGCCGAGGTGGCCACGGCGCCCGAGAACCGTTCCAAGCTGACCCCGGGTCGATCGGCGGTGACGACCGAAATGGTCGATGCCCTCGAACGGCGGATCGATGAGCTCAGCTCTCGCTTCTCGATGCCTGAAGAGTTCGTGGTCCCCGGCCAGAACCGGATCTCGGCCGCTCTCGACGTCGCCCGCACCATCGTCCGCCGGGCCGAACGCCTGGTGGTGAGCGCCCCGTCTGTCCCCGGCTCCGCGGTGCCCGCATATCTGAACCGTCTCTCCGACCTGCTGTGGACGATGGCCCGCTGGCAGGAGGGCGAGCATCTGGTGACGCGCGATGTGCGATCGCGTCCGTCGCCTTCCTGACCTCGTCCCACTCACCTCACGACCGACTGGACCCGCTCATGCCTGAATCCACATCTGCCCCCCTGCTGGTCGTGCGTGCCGCCGACGTCACGAGGCCCGACAGCTTCGAGACAGGGGCGGGAGCCATCGTCGCCGTCGGGGTGCCCGTCTTCACGTCGGAGGGAAGCATCCAGCCCGTGGCCGGCGCGCCCGGGCAGCTGACCTTCGGCTCAGTGACGCTTTCCCTTGCGGTTCCCGACGATCTGGCCGCGCGTCGCGGGTTCACCGGTGCGGCCGGCGAGGCGCTGGCGGTGGCGGCAACGACCGGCCCCGTTGTGGTGTTCCTCGGATGCGGCGACCCCTCTGGGCTCGACAGTGACGTCCTCCGTTCGGCGGCCGCCTCCCTGGTCCGCCAGGCCGGGCGCTCCGGGGCCGCCCTCTTCGTCTTGTCCGAGGGCCTCGTTGCCGCCCTGCCGCCCACCGAAGCCGGGGTGCCGCTGGCTGCGCCGGGGGCGCGGCGGGCCGCCCAGGCCTTGGCCGAGGGCGCGGTGCTCGCTGCCTACAGTTTCACCGCCCACAAGACCGACGAGCCCCGCGGCCGCGTGTCCACGGTGGTGGTGGCCGGCGCCGGCCTCGAGCCCGAGGTGGTGGCCGAGGGCGTCCGACGGGGCACCCTCGTCGCCGCCGCTACCTGCTTCGCCCGGGACCTGGTGAACGAGCCTCCCAGCTCGATGAGCCCGGCGCTCTTGGCTGATGCCGTCCGCCGGCGTCTCGACGGGGAAGCGGGTGTCCGGCTCGAAGTCTGGGACGAGCCCCGCATCGTGGAGGAACGGCTAGGAGGGCTCCTCGGCGTGGCCCGGGGGTCCGCCGAGCCGCCCCGCCTCCTGTGGGCGACCTACGAACCCGCTGACCCGGTCGAGGTCGGCGGGCGGGTGCCCCACGTCGTTCTGGTGGGAAAGGGCATCACCTTCGACTCGGGTGGGCTCTCGCTCAAGACGCCTGAGGGCATGACGACGATGAAGACCGACATGAGCGGTGCAGCCGCCGTCATGGCCGCGGTTTCGGCCTGTGGGGGGCTCGGCGTCCGTGTGCGGGTGACCGCCATTGCGCCGGTGACCGAGAACATGCCCGGTGGCCGCGCCATCAAGCCCGGAGA
>DATGGF010000060.1:0-3642 GCA_035308625.1 Acidimicrobiales bacterium
GCCACAGCAGCGCCGTGATCCCGTGCCGCACGGCTTCGGTCACGGCCCGGGACGCGTCGGCCCCCTCTTCCAGCGCCGCCTGCACGAGATCAGCCCGTGCCTGGCGATGGCAGGCCGCCCACAGCAACGCCACCGTGGCCCGGTCGCGGTCGGCGCCCGGGTGGCACTCCGTGGCGGCCCGAGGCTGCGTGGTCATCGGGCACTCGCCGATGGCCGAGCGGCCAGCCACGCGGCCTGGAGCAGCCCGAGGCTGAGGCCATGGGGTCGCGACGACATCCACGTGGCCCGCAACGCGTCGACATCGACCATCGCATCGTCGACACCTTCGCCGCGCCACTGGGCCACGAAGGCCCGGCTGTGGCGGTTGAAGGCGACGGCATTGAACCCGGCCTTGGAGTCCCGGTGAAGCACGGCCGGCGGCAACAGCTCGCCGAAGAGCGCCACCATGGTGCTCGACCGATCGGCGAACCCGGTGCGTCCCCCCGCGGCACCGACTGCGGCGAGCACCCCGGGGTCGAGCAGCGGGTGCACCACGACAACTCCGTGTTCGGCGCCCAACGCGGCGTAGTTGTCGACGAACCGGGCTACTCCAGGGTCGTTCGGGTGGCGCAACAGGGCCCGGCGCCAGTCGGCCGGCTCGGCCGCGTGATCGGCGGCCAAAGCGCGCTCGACACGCGCCCAGGCGTCGGGTCGCAACCACGGCAGGCGGACCTGGCTCCGGTAGAGCCGTCGCAGGGCCACCTGCCGCGCCCGGCGCGGGGCCACGGCCAACGCAGCGGCCCGCAGTGACACCCGGCGACCGCGGGCCAAGGCGCCGAGCGGAGCCAGTCGGCCCGGCCGGAAGACCTCGTCGCCCCCCTCGCCGTCGACCATGGACCCGCCGCCGGCCCGCCATAGGTCGAACACTCGCTGGTGCAGCAGAGGCGGCCACAACAATCCGTGACGCTCGAGCGAGGGCCCGGCTACCGGCCCGATCACGTCGAGCTCGTCGTACACGGCCACGCGCTCCCACTCGCGCAGCGACAGGTGGCGCGCCACGTCCTCCTGCCACTGTTCTTCGTTAGCCTCCTCCACGCCGGGGAAGCGACGCGTCAGCGCCACCGGGTCGGGCAGTCCGTGGCGGCGGGCCACGCGCAATGCCGCGGCCAGCACCAGCGAAGAGTCGCGCCCGCCCGAGAACTGCACCACACACGGCGGCCGTTGCAGCGCGGGGAGCAGCGCCGACTCCAGCGCCGCGACGGGATCGGGCGGCGCATCGGTGGGTACGTCGACGGGTACGCGTCCCCGACCGGTGACCCAGCCCGCGGCCGTCTCGAGGGCGTTCATCCGGTAGAGCTCGCCCCGGGCCGTCGCCGTCGGCGTCACGCGCCAGTCCTTTCGGGGGCCCGGGTGACGCAGTCGAGCAGGTCGTCCATCACGGCGACGTCGAACGGCGGACCCCACGGCACGGTGGCCAGATAGACGGGCACGGCGTCGGCGAGGCGGGTGGCCCCGTCGAGCTGTGCCTCCTGGGCCGGCGCCCAGCACCAGCCTTCGAGCCGCGGGAACGACGACACGGCCAGCACGGCATCCACGGCGCCCAGGCGCTCCACCGTCACTGCCGCGGCGCGCCGATCGGGATTGGGGACGACCACTGCGGCGATCGGCCCGCCCTGACCGGCGGCTGGAGGCGGCACCGACGCCACCCGCCCGTCGCACGACGTCGCCACAGCCCACGTGTCCTCACGTCCCCTCACCAGCTCGGCCGCGCCGTCGCGCAAGCGGAGCTCGGGGGCTCGCCCGACCCAGCGCGGGACTGGCGAGCCGTCGAGACGCAACAGGTCGTCGGTGACGAACCGGGCCCCGGCGGCACAGGCCCATCCGGCCAGCGTCGACTTCCCCGCCCCTGACCCCCCGATGAAAGCCACGCCTCGCCCGTCCACCTCGACGGCCGAACCGTGGAGCACGGAGTGGCCCTGCCGTCCGAGCCAGAAAGCCAAAAAGGCACCGCGCGCCACCAACGCCACCTGGCCCATATCGGCCGACGGATCGGCACGGCACTGGGCCCGATGAAGCGACCGCTCGAGCTCGAAGTCGCAGAGTCCGTGGACCCGTAGCGTCAGCACGTCGCCGTCGTCGGCGGCGCAGTACACGGGCTGCCCCTCGACTCGGAAGTCGACCACCACGTCGCCTGGTGGGGGAACGTCAGGCACGGGCCGGGCCGCGGCCAGCGACAACTCCACGTCGACCTCGGAACCGACCCGGGCCGCCCCGTGGTGGTGGCGACCGAGCGCCAGCGCCGAGCGGACCCGGAGCCCGAAGAGCTCGTACACCGGGAGACCGGTGATGCCGGGAGACCTCACGCCCGACGCCCTTCTTGCAGCGGGCCGTAGTGCGGCGAGTAGCCGAAGGTGAGACCGCCGACCTCGATCCAGGCGTGCCCGATCACATCGCCTTCGTGCAGTGCGGCGCCGATGACGAGGTGCGGGCCGTGTCGGCGCAATACGTGGCCGGCCACGAGCGCCTGGCGCAGGCACGGCCCCGCCGAGAAGCGCCAGCGCGCCCCGAGTGCATCGATCACGCGAAGCCGCCGCCGCATCGCCGGCGAGAGGACGAACGGCGCTGCAGGCTCAGATGATTCGGCCTCCTCCGTGTGCAGGGGCACGCCGAACGCGTCAGCCAGGCGCGCCAACGACACGAACCGCACGCCGACCTCGGCCGCACTCATCCATCCGAGGACGTGCACCCCAGCGGGGATGTGCGCCACGACCCGGCCCAAGCGTTGGGCCGGGCGAGCCACGCCGCCGAAACTCAGTCGGCCAGCAGCCCTTCGGCGCGCAGTTGCTCGAGGAACGACGCGACGTCCGCTTCGGCCACTGCCGGTTCGACGCCGAACTCCTCCGCCAGCTTCTTCCTGAGTTGCTCGGGGGCCACGGGCTCCTGCAACGCCGGCCATAACGCCGCGGCGGTGCCGTTCAAGCTGAAATAGCGCGATGACCGCAGATCGAGGCCGACGACGCGGCCGTCGACCATCCGCCAGATGATCTCGTTGCGGAGTTGCATCATGTCCGCGGGCTCCATCGGGCCGCGGCCCACCGATCAGAGGCTGGTGTTGCCGATGATCAGCTTGCCCTGCGACATGCTGTTGTCGATGATCGGACCGATCAGGAACGCCTGTGTCGCCTCCGCCAGCGTTCCGTGCACCGTGAGTCGTGGTGCTTCGTAGGTCCTCGGCTCGCCCGCCTCGCTGCGCCGTGTGTCCATTGGACGCTCTCTCCTGTTTCGCCGCGGTCTCCGCTGACCGCATCCGCCTCGGCTCCGCCGAGCCGTTCCGCCTGTCTACAATTCTACCCCGCTTGACGTTCACTGTGCCGACCGTGAGCCAGACCGTCAGTACTGCGCCAGGGTCCCGAGCCGCCGCGCCCGCCGCAGGGCCGCCGAGAACAGGCCCAGCGAGGCCGGAAGAGCCACCGCGGCGACACCGGCCAGGAGGCCCAGCCGGGCGAGGGGCTCCTGGCCCTGGAGCAGGCTGGCCCGCAGCGCGTCGAGGGCCCAGGTGAACGGCAACAGATCGGCCACCGCCCGCAGGCCGTGGGGCAGGAGCTGGACCGGGTAGTACACGCCGCCGACCAGGCTGAGACCGCTGCCGACCAGTGCCGTGAG
>DATGGF010000061.1:0-5685 GCA_035308625.1 Acidimicrobiales bacterium
GCGTTGCTCGACGACGGACGGCGGCGCCTGGTCCGCACGCTCGATCAGCGCATGGCTCGTGCCGATGGGGCCGAAGCCAAGGTGCGGGCCTGGATCGACGGGGTGCTGGCCCAGGCCGCTGACCCACGCGCCGCGGCCCGCACGCGGCCCTTCGTGAACGGTGAAGCGCGCCTGGCCGAGATGTTCCCCGACGAGCACCGGGATTCGGTCGCGCTCCTGGTCGGCTTGCTGCTGGCCCCGGTCGCCGAGCTTGCCGGCGCAGCCGGTAGTCCCGGCGCCACCACGCGGGCGCGCCGCGACGCCGATGCCGTCTACCGCCTGACCTTCGCCACCTTGCACGACCACTTGATCGCCGGCGAGAAGCCGACGAAGGCGACCGTCGACCACCTCGTCGACTTCGCCGTCCACGGGATCGGAGGGCCAGGGTGAACGAGCGGGTCATGGGAGATGTGGGCACCAAGCTCCTCTTCGAGGACGAGCGGATCCGGGTCTGGCAGGTCCGCCTGGCGCCGGGCGAGCGGGGGGAGCTACACCGGCACGATCTCGACCACCTGCTCATCCAGGTCGCCGGCGATCGCATCGCGGTGGCGCCCGAGCCCGACTCGGCGGGACCGTTTCGCGACTACCTGGAGGCCGACGTGATCCCCGGCGCGGTGGTGAAGGTGACCCGAGGCGGCGTGGAACGCGCCTGCAACGTGGGGCAGGAGCCCTATCTCGAAGTGGTGGTCGAGCTCAAGGACTGACCGGGCTGACCTCGAGTCGGCGCCGGGCGAGGAGGTAGCCGCGCCGGGTCTCGGCCTCTTCGGCGTACGGCGAGCGCTCGAGACTCATCTCCAGGATGAATCCAGCGGCCTCCAGCGGACCGATCACCTGGTCGAGCTCGTAGAACTGGAAGTCGACGTCGACCTCGTGGCCGAACCAGTCCGACAGGTGACGGATCTCGGTGCCCAGATGGAACGACACCAGGAGGAGGCCGCCCGGCGCCAGCACGCGCCATAGCTCGGCCATGGCCGGGCCGAGCTCATGGGAGCCGAGGTGGATGATGCAGTAGAGGGCGACGACGGCGCCGAATTCCCCGTCGGCGGCGGGAAGGGCAAGCAGGTCCCCTTGGCGGAATTCCACGGCGGGGAAGCTCCGACGCCCGAGCGCCACCATGGACTCTGACAAGTCGATCCCCACGACGTCAGTGCTTCGGTCCGCCAACCAGCCGGCCACGTGGCCGGGTCCGCAGCCGATGTCCGCCATCGGTCGCCCAACGGGTCGGCACTCCAGCAGCATCTGGAGCAAGGCACGGTCGAGCGGCTTGTGGTCGAGCTCGTCGCCCAGTTTGGCCAGATACTCGTCCGACACCGCGTCGTAGCTCCTCCGTACGGTGTCGTGCCGGTCGTCCTCCACTGACTGCACCCTACGACGGCGCCCCGGGCGGCACCGCAGCTGAGCGCAGCTCAGTCGGCCGGCGTGAGTTGGCGACCGAGGAGGGCCATCTTTTCGGGGTCGGCGATCACATGAATCTTGGCCACGCGGTCGTGGCGCACGTCCAAGGTGATCACGGCGTTGAGCTCGTGGCCGGTGAAGGCCAGGACCACCGCCCCCGGCGCAATCGGGTGCGACACCAGGGTGAGCGAGCCGAAGTAGCGCACCAGATTGGCCGCCACCGCCGGTGCCCCGCTGGCCGTGCGGCCGGTGCGGGAGTCGTGCGGGCCGAGGTCGATCGCGCCCCACACCTCCGGGTCGAGCAGTGGGAGCAGCGCGTCGACATCACCGCTGGCGCAGGCCTGGATGAAGCGCTCGACCACCCGACGGTGGGCCGCCACTTCCACCTCGGCCGGGGCCTTGCCGGCGGAAGTGATCCGAAGCCGGGCCCGGCGGGCGAGCTGACGGCACGTGGCCACCGGGCGGCCCATGGTGTCAGCCACAGACTCGAAGGGCTGGCCGAACACATCGTGGAGGACGAAAGCCACCCGCTCCGCCGGCTTGAGCCTCTGCAGGACGACGAGCAGGGCCAAGCTGACCTCGTCGTCCAACGTGATGCGGTCGGCTGGGTCCACGGCATGTTGGGCCGGGACCGGCTCGGCCCGCTCCAGCGTGTCGGTCTCCTGCGGGCGCTCGCGCCGCACGCGCGCGGAGCGCACGTGGTCGAGACAGATCCGGCTGGTGACGACCACCAGCCACCCGCGCGGGTCCTCGATGGCTCCGATGTCGGCCACCGTCAGCCGGGCGAAGGCCTCCTGCACGGCATCCTCGGCCGCTCCGATGTCGCCCAGCATCCCGAAGGCGAGGTCCACCAGGAACGGATGGTGCTCGCGCCACAACCGGCCCAACCGGTCGTCCGCCTGCTCCTGCAACTCAGCCATTGGCGTACTCCTGTTGCTTCGACGTTACCGCCGCTCCTGACGGCTCCTTTCTCTCCAAGGACGAAACAGCCCGGCCAGAAGTGACAGCCCGGAACGTCACTTTTCCTCGACACACCTCGTCGTACCCCCCACGAGACCAGTCCCATCAGTGTGGAGGTACCGCCATGAGCACCGAGTTCGCAGTGGAAGCGCAATCCCTCGTCAAGACCTATCCCGGCGGCGTGGAAGCGGTGCGCGGCATCAGCTTTGACGTTCGCCGCGGAGAGTCATTCGGCCTGCTCGGACCGAACGGCGCGGGGAAGACCACCACCATCGGCATGCTCACCACCGCGGTGACGCCAACCTCGGGCCGGGCCGTGCTGGCCGGACGTGACGTGGCCCGCGACCCCGTGGGCAGCCGGGCTATATCGAGTGTCGTCTTCCAGGATGCGGTGGTCGACGCCCCGCTCACCGGGCGCCAGAACCTGGAGCTCCACCTTCGCCTGTGGGGGGTGGCCCGTTCCGAGGGCCGGAGGCGTCTGGAGGAACTGGGCACCGCCGTCGGCCTGACCGACATCCTCGACCGGGCGGTGGCCACCTACAGCGGAGGTGAGCGCCGCCGGCTGGAGATCATCCGGGCACTGCTGTCGGCCCCGCAGGTGCTGTTCCTCGACGAGCCGACAGTGGGACTCGACACGCGGGTGCGCCACGATCTCTTCGACGTCGTCACCACCTTGCGCGAGCGAACCGGGGTCACGGTCATCCTCACCACCCACTATCTCGACGAGGCGGAGCGGCTGTGCGATCGCCTAGCCGTCATCGACAACGGCGCATTGGTGGCCTGTGACACTCCCGCCGCGCTTCTCGCCTCGATGGGTCCTGAGGTACTCGAGCTCCGGGTCGACCGAGCCGACCTCCCCACGCGCCTGCTCGAGGAGGCGGGTGTGCCCCACCGCCACACTTCGGTGGTCGGCTCGACGGTCGTCGTGTCGCTGGCCTCGATCACCGCGGAAGAGGTGACCCAGGCGCTGGAGCGGGTCGGCGTGCTCGTCATGTCGGCTACCCGCCGCCGCCCGACACTCGACGACGTCTATCTCCGCCTCACCGGCGCACAGCTACGAGCTTCCGACAACTGAAACCCACCTGAACCAGAACCGATGGAGCGACCATGACCACCGCAACCCTCACCCCGACCCGTCCACTCGTCGCCTCGGCCGCGACGCCCAGAGTCCGGGCCTTGCCCGTGCTCACCGCGCGCCGCTTGGCACTGACCGTCCGTTCCCCACGGGCGCTGCTCGTCCCGTTGCTCGGCCCCGTCATGTTCGCCATGGTGGTGGCACCGGCCTTGGCCAACACGGTCAGCTCGCCGGCCGGCCATGCCCGGTACATGACGTTCGTCAGCCTGGCCACGGCGGGCCTGCTCATCCCGCTCAACTGCCTGTTGTTCGGGCTCGGTGTGCTCGTCGACCGTCGCAGCGGGGCCATGCGCGAACTGCTGGTGGCCCCCATCCGCCGGCAGTCGATCGTGCTCGGCAACCTGGTGGCGGCGCTGGCGGTGACGGCGTTGCAGATCGCCGTGCTCATCGGCGCCGCCGCCTTGCGCGGGGCCACCTTCGTCACCTCGAGCCGGGTGTTGTGGTTCCTGGCCGGGGGCGCGCTCCTGGTGGTGGTCATGTACAGCCTGGCCGAGGTCCTCTCCATCCGCCTGGGCAGCCCCGAGGAGTACACCGGCTCGCTCCCGGTGTTCGCCATCGTGCCGTTCTTCTTCGCCGGCTCGCTCTACCCCATCACGTCGCTCCCGCACTGGCTCGCCGACGCGGCCAAGGTGCTCCCGCTCACCCATGCGCTGGCACTGTTCCGCTATGGGCTCACCACCCAGGGGGGTCAGGCCCTGCACAACATCTGGGGCATGACCAACGACACCGCCATGGCGCTGCTGTCCCTGGCCGTGCTGGCTGCCTATGCGGTGGCGGCACTGGCCGGCGCCGTGCGCCTGTTCACCAAGACCTGCACCAGCTGACCCAAGGGAGAACCGGGCCGCGCCGTGACCACGCGCACCCGGCCGTAGCCTGGGACGGGGAAAGGAGAAGCGATGCAACCTGTCGACGAGCAGTGGGCCCGTGCCACCTGCGTGGTGGCCCATCCCGACGACCTCGAGTACGGCGTGGCCAGCGCGGTGGCCCGGTGGACAGCGCAGGGAAAAGCCGTCTCCTACGTGCTCGCCACCAGTGGCGAGGCCGGCATCGCCGGCATGACCCCGGAGCAGTGCGGGCCTCTGCGCGAGGAGGAGGAGCGGCGAAGCGCGGCGGTGGTCGGGGTGAACCATGTGGAGTTCCTCGGTCACGTCGACGGCGCCATCGAGTACGGCCTGGCCTTGCGTCGCGACATCGCCCGGGCGCTACGGCGCCTGCGCCCGGACGTGGTGATCGGCATGAATTTCGAGCTCACCTGGGGAGACGAAGGTGTGGTCAACCACGCTGATCACCGCGCCGTGGGCCTAGCCACCCTGGACGCCTGTCGTGACGCGGCCAACGAGTGGGTCTTCCCTGACGACGGGCCGGCGTGGACCGGGACATCGGCCGTCTACATGGCCGGCATGTCCTCGCCCACCCACTACGTCGACGTCGGTGACACGCTGGCCCAAGGAGTCGCCTCGCTGGAGGAGCACCGCGCCTACATCGACGGGCTCGGCACCGACTTCGCACCCGAGGAGTTCCTCACCAACATGGCCGGCTACGCCGGCATGGTTGCGGGGGTGGAGCGGGCGGTGCTGTTCCAACGGTTCCAAGCCTGAGCGAGGCGGGTGACCACGCGGCTCGGAGGTGGTGAGGTGTCGGGCGTCCCCTCAGCCTGAGGTGCCGCCGCTGTTGCCACCGCCGGAGCTCGAACACTGTGTGAGTCCCGCCGCGGTGGCAGCCGGGTCGCCGGCGCTGCCGTCGGTGCCCATCTTCTGCGTGGCCTGTACGAAGGCGCTCAGGTTGCCGCTCGACGCGGCCCGCTCGGCGGCTTGCGCGTCGACCGTCTGGGCCAGATTGCTCTCCACGAGCTTCGAGAAGTTGCCTTGTTCGCTGGCCGGGGGTGTCAGAGCCTGCAGCTCGCTGTTGCCCTTCTGAGCCAGCGGGATCGTCTTCTGGAAGTACTGAGCCCAGGCCGGCAGCTGGGAGGCCGTCGCCGTTGTCGGGTCACCTGGTGGGGTTACGGCGCTGATCTCGACGTTGATCGACTGACAGACGTTGTTCGCCTGATTGGCGAACGAGCCGGTTCCGCTCGAGCTGGTACCACAACCCGCTGCCGCCAGCGCCAGTGCCGCGGTGGCCAGCAGGCCCATCGTGCCGGATCTGGGCATCTGCCC
>DATGGF010000062.1:0-1632 GCA_035308625.1 Acidimicrobiales bacterium
CTACATCCGCGATCCCGACGGTCACCTGATCGAAGTGGGGCAGACCACCGACCCAGCGGGCGACTGGACGCCCGCTCACTGGCCATCGGGTACAGCAGGCGGGGAGACTGAGTGATGAGGTTCCGGTCGTGACCACCGCAGTCATCGGCACTGGAGGGATCGGATCGGTCATCGCCCGCCACCTTGCTTCAGGCGGGGAGACCCTGCGGCTCTCGAGCGCCGACAAGGAGTCGGCACGAACACTGGCGGCACAGATCGGCCGGGCTGCGGTCGCCGCCGCCGGCAACCGCGGCGCGTTGCAGGGTGCCGATGCCGTCGTCCTCGCGCTGCGGTTTACCGTGCTGAAGGCCGTCATAGACGAGATCTCCGGCCTGCTAGACGGCAGGCTCGTGGTCGTTCCGAGCAACCCGCTCAGCACCGACGCGCAAGGTAACCTCTCACGTGTCCTGCCGGAAGGGCAATCCTCTGGGAAGGTCGTGGCCGGGTGGTTGCCGGCGGGGGCCCACTTGGCTATGGCGTTTGGAACCCTGTCGGCCGATCTCTTCGAGTCCTCCAGTCACCGGTCGCCCGAGTCCGCGGTTCTGTTCTACGTGTCCGAGGACGAGCATGGGAGCGACGAAGTCGAGCACTTGATCCGAACGGCGGGCTTTGAGCCGCTGCGGATCGGCGGGGTCGAACAGTCGAACCGACTCGAGGTGGGAGGAGACCTTCACGATCTCGTGGTCGGTCCGGCAGAGGCGCGGTCCCTCATCGCTGGGGCCTGATCCCCGTGCGCCCCTGCCCAAATGTTCGGCTGAGCCTTCGCCCAGAGGCTCCTGACGATGCTGACCATTGCCGAGTCGAACACACGAAGGGACATCGATCCTGCGGGCAAATGAGACCAACCAGGAGTGAACGTCGTGAACAGTCGTCTTCCTGATCCACGCCTGAACCTGATCTACCGCTTGGAAGCGGCTGTCGGCGATCCCCAGGACATCGGCGAGATCTCCGCGGGTCACCGGCGCATCGTTCCCTTGACCGGCGGGACCTTCAGCGGACCTGAACTGCGCGGGACGCTGCTACCCGGAGCCAGCGCCGACTGGCAGATCATCCTCCCGGACGGCACCGCGCTCGGTGACGTCCGCTACACGCTGGAAACAGAACGCGGAGATCTGCTCTACGTCCAATCACACGGGGTTCGCCACGGAAGTCTGGAGGTCCTCGAACGTCTCGGGCGTGGAGAAGACGTCGACGCAGCCGAATACACCTTCCGCACGTCAGCCAAGATCGAGACCGGAGCCGCCAACCTGGAGTGGTTGAACAAAGGCATCTTCATCAGCGTGGGTGGCCGGCAACCCGGAGGCGTGCTGTACGACGTCTATCTCGTCGGATGAGCCCTCGATCCGACTCCACAAAGCCATCGGCGACATCTCGGACAGGCAAATCCAATGCGTCGCGCAAGGTCGCTATCGTGACCGGAGCGTCTCAAGGCATCGGCGCGGGCGTTGCAGACAGTTTCCGTCGTGCCGGGTATGGAGTGGTGGGCACGTCACGTTCGATTAATCCTTCCGACGCGCCCGACTTCCTCACGGTGAGAGGTGACGTTGCAGAAGTCGAGACTGCCCGGATGATTGTGGAACAGGCGGTCAGGCG
>DATGGF010000063.1:0-8598 GCA_035308625.1 Acidimicrobiales bacterium
GAACTCCCGTAGCAGCCAGGGTTGGCTCCACTCGAACAGCCGGCCGCCGACGAAACGTCATTGAAGATGACATCGGCACGAATCAATACTGCTGCCTGACACGAGCTGAACGAAGTCGCATCCGCGATTCCACAAGCATCGAACTCGACGATCCGGCCGTAGTAGGGCTGCGGAACCTGCGGGATGGCCATGGTGCATTCGACAACGATCGGGTCGCCATCCACGGCGACCGATGTACCGGCGCCGGAAGGAAAGTTGGGGCAGGTGGGGTTGGTCAAGGATCCAGGCGCTTCGTGGCGCAAAGTCTCTATGGCGCCTTCCATGGCGCCGTCAGCTGAATACTCATTGCTGCGCTGACTTTGAAGATCCGAAGTCGTCACCAGATTTGTCCTGGCCAAGGACACCAGCGGTACGAGAACGAGGCCGCCGATCAAAAGAAAGACGAGCGCGAGAACGAGGATCGCACCGGAGTCACCATGACTGACGTCTCGACGGCATCGGAAGCCTCTTGCGGATGTCACGTCGACGACCTGACGCCTATCGATAGTGTTTCAGTAACCCCACTCGGAGCAACCGCCGCCAGAGTGACAAGTTGGTATCCCGACTGATACTGGGCATGGGTTTGACAGACTGAAGAAGTGACATTGGAAAAGACGTTGTTTGTGCTGTCCCAATACTCAATGCTCGTGACGCTGACCGTGTAGCCGCTCGGTGCCGAGAACACGAATGCGTGCGTAGTCGGTCCACTCGGATCCGTGTAAGTGGTAGAGGTTACAGAAGCACAGTTGGCAAACCACGGGCCGGTTGACTGCAACTCGATGTCAGACTTGGTGGTCTCGGCCGCGCTTCTGAGGATGGTGTCAAGATCGGCCAGGCTTCTGTGCTCAGCCGAGCTGGTAATCGACGTCACCAGTGCTGCTAAGAGTGCCGAGACCGTGATGGCGATGATGAGGACACCAAGGAGCACTTCGACGAGCGTTTCGCCCGCCTGCCGGGTTCGCAGTCTCAGCTTGTCTTCCATGCCGCTGTCCCCGAAGAGCCCGCGAAGTTTGTGTCGCCTGAGTAGGTAGCCGACAACGTCCAGCTGCCCTTCGGAGGTGACGCCGCGCTGCACGACGCCGCACCCGAGACAATGGTGGCCGTGCAAAGAGTCACCTTCGTGCCGGTCTTGGTGTTCGTCGCGGAAAAGACCACAGTGCCACCCGGTGCTCCCGAGCCCGGTAACACGGCCGAAACGGCGGCCGTGAGGGTAACGACGCTCCCAGCCGAGGTGTTTCCGGGGCTGGAGGCAGTGGTACTCGATCCCGCCTTACTCACGACGAGGCTCAGGCTGCCACTCGAGCCCGAGTAACTCGTGTCGCCGCTGTAATTGGCGGTGACGGTGTAAGGCGAATTCGCGGCCAAGAGCACCGTCGAGCTGATCGTGCACGTGGCGGTCCCGCCCGACAGGGCGGTCGTGGAGCCGCAGCTGACCGATCCGCCAACCCCGTAACTGATGGTCCAGGTGACCGACCCGGCATCGGGCGTGGGCGAGACCGAGGCCGTGAAGGTGATCGGGTGCTGACCGGTGACAGGCGACGAGGGAGAGGAGGACACACTCGTAGTTGTTGGTGCGATGCTCACGTTCTGGTTCGTCGTGCCCGTGGAGCTCTGGAACGTGAGGTTTCCGGCGTAAGTCGCCGTAATCGTGTAGGGCGATCCCGCTACCGACAGCGGCGGAGACGAGCAGCTGGCCTGGCCGTTGACCAAGGCGACGTTGGTGCACATGGCAACCGGCGTCGACGAGCCAGTCGGTGTCTCAGCGAAGGACACGGTTCCGGCGGGAGTTGGCCCCGTGCTCGCCGACACCGTGGCGGTAAAGGTGACCGACTGGCCAGATAGAGAGTTCGGGTTCGAAGAAGTGACACTTGTATTGCTGGCGACCACCCCGGGGCCGAGACCAGTCGTCCCGTTGCCGCCGCAGCGGAGAGACTTGGCCACGACCGAAGTTGCGTAGGTGTTTCCGTTCCCGGACGTGCTCACCGTCGCGTCAGGGGCGTACACCGCCCCGCCGTAGAAACTCGTCGTTCCCTGCCCGGCGACATCGACCTCGTTGGTATCGCTGCGCGATTGGAACAGGACAATGCCGCTGTACGGGCCGGACGTCATTCCGGTCAGGTTCACCGCCGCCTGACCGGTGACCGAATACACCGCCGATTGTGGTGGACCCCCGCCGGGCACACCGATGAAGAAGAGAACCGATGCACCGCCAGAGGTGACGTTGACAGTCCCCCCACCCCCACCGCCACCGGCTACAGAGAGCCCTCCTTCAAAGATGTAGGTTCCGCCCCCGATCGTTTGCGAAGAGGTAATCGTCACCGGAGAGTTGTAAACACCGGGGCCAGGCAGACTCGAGGTCGACGACTGCGTTGTCAGACCCGCGGTGGATGGATCGGGCAATCCTGAATACGGGTCGGGGATGGGTGGCCCGGACGAGTAGGGCTGCGATGTTGTGGCCGAGTAGACGCTGGGTGGTTGTACCGGGGCACTCGAACCGGAGGTTGAACTGTCCTGCGAGTACACCTGATCAGCGGTCAAGGTGGCATGGCCGGTGAAGTCGAGCGAGTCAGCGGCCGAGGAGTCGACAGCGGCAAGGCCGTTGACATCAAGCGGACTGGCATGACTGCTGGCCGCGCACGAGGCGACGTCAGTGCCTCCACCGAGGAGGAGGAGAGCTGGAGGTGAGCTTCCCGGTGGAGTCCCACTCGCCGCCGATGTCGTGTAGAGGCGGGGGACCGCGGCGAGGGTGTAGGTGTAGCCGCTTTGCTCGGTGATCTGGAGCTGAACGCTGGCCACTTCGACGGCGGGGCTCAACCCGCTGCCAGGAGCGCACGATGGGTAGCTCGAACTGCAAGTCGCGGTAGCGAGGGCCGAGGTTGACGAGGCCAGGTCATGGGAGACCGTCGAAACGGTGGTCGTGGCCGAACTGCAGAAGGTCCGAACGAGTCCCGGCCGACCCGTGCCCGTCGAATACGACACGTGGGCCATCACGCCGGAGGCCGGTTGCCAGGCGACTCCGACCACCTGTGATCCCGTTCCGCAGATCGGCGCCGAGCCCGTGGTGATCCACATGGCACCTTCGACGTCGTCTACGAAGAAGGCAGAGGTGATCTGGGCATCGTGCGAGTCAGCGAGGCGCGTCGAAACCGCCCCGTCGTCCTGCAACGTCGTCATGATGGCGGCCGTGACCCCGACAAGCACAATCGGGAGGATGATGACGACGATCAAGGTCTCGATGAGGGTGAAGCCGGCCTCGCCTCGAGACCCACGCACATGAACCTCTCTGAGCGCGCGTTTAATCACTGTTCGTAGCGACACCCTCAAGAGCTTCTGGGCAGCCAAGGCCGATTCTCGACGTCCGATTTGGTGGCACTTCCCGCGGTCTTCTCCGCAGGGAGATCACTCTACGTGGCCAGATCCACCATCTTCCAGGGGAAACCGGCCCCTATCATCGGCTCATGTCCAACTACGAGTCGATCCTCTGCGAAGAGGTCGACGGTGTGGCGTGGGTGACGCTCAACCGCCCCGACGTCCTGAACGCCTTCAACCTGCAGATGCAGCGCGAGCTCAAGGACCTGTGGCGGGGCCTGCGGCACAACGACGACGTGCGTTGCGTGGTGCTCACCGGGGCGGGCGACAAGGCGTTCTGTGTCGGGGTGGACCGCACCGAGACCATGGGCGACTGGGAGAGCGCCGAGGATGCCGAGGGAGCGCTCAGCACCGAAATGGGCCCGGGCTCGGCGACGCCGTGGCACATGGACGATCCCGGCGACAACATCGGGCCCAAGACCAACGACCTGTGGAAGCCGGTCATCGCCGCGGTGAACGGCATGGCTTGCGGTGGCGCCTTCTACATGCTGGGCGAGGTCGAGTTCATCATCGCGGCGGAGCACGCCACCTTCTTCGACCCGCATGTGACCTTCGGCATGACGTCGTGCTTCGAATCGATCCACATGCTCCAGAAGATGCCGTTCGGCGAGATCATGCGCATCGCCCTGCTCGGCTCGAGCGAACGGATGACCGCCGCCCGGGCGCACGAGATCGGACTCGTGTCCGAGGTCGTCCCCGCCGCCGGCTTGCACGAGGCGGCCGCGTGGGCCGCGGGCGAGATCGCCAAGGCGCCGGCCGTGGCCATCCAAGGGACGGTGCGGGCGTTGTGGATGGCGCGGGAACTGTCGCGGTTGCAGGCGCTCGACGCCGGCCGGATCCTCATCCGCCTGGGCAGCGACCCCAAGTCGCTCTTCGAAGGCCAGCAGTCCTTCGCCTCCGGGCAACGCGTCAAGCCTCGTCTGCGTTAGGCGGTTCCCGCCTCGAACCCCAGCTGCTTGCGGTTCGCCGCTCCAGGGACGACGTCAGGCCGGGCGGCCACAGAAGTTGAGCAGCCGGGTCTGCTCGTCGGCCCCCGGCGCCGGCTCGATCCGGGGGGCGAACCCGCCGGGCCGCCGGATGGCCTCGTCGATGGGGGCCAGGAACTCGAAGGCGGCGGCGACGCCGGCAGGGTCGAGGTGCTCGTCCTGGCCGGTGGCCCGGGCCAGGTCCCAGGTGTGCATGAGCAGATCCGCGCACAGCAGGCGCGACACGAGCGACTCGAAGCTCTGGGTGCCGAACATGCCGCTCACCTCTTGGCCCGAGCGGGCCGGATCAGCCAATGCGTCGCTCACGGCCCGGCTGGCCGAGGCCCACTGGGGGCCGAGGTCGTCCGACTCGTCGGCGTCGACCAGCTCCTCGCCGGTCACGGTCGACACCACCCGGCGGTGCGTGGTGACCACGTGGCCCGCCAAGTTGCGCACCGTCCAATCGGTGCAAGGCGTGGCACGGTCCCACTGATCCGCGCGCACCGAGGCGAGACGAGCGCTGAACGTGTCGGCGATACGGGTGTAGCGGTCGGCGACTTCGGACACGGCCGACACGCTACCGGGGGATGCGGCGACCAGCTCGGCCGGACCCGTCGCCCAACGCCGGTCACGGCGCGCGGAAAGGCGCTCTGACCCAACGTCATTTCCGGTATCGATCCATACCGTCCGTGCTATTTCCGAAAAAAAATCCGCCGTATTTTGGCGTTCTTTGGCCACCACGAATCGGGTCGAAAGGTTCACGCACCGCGTGATTAGGCACCAAGGACCCCCCGGTTGGTCGGCAACACCTGTCGTCGTCTTCTCGACATTCACACCACTCGCATCGCGCACATCACAAGACGCGCGTGGTCTTGTCCAAACGACCGCGCAATGCCCCCCTGTATTCCGAAGAAGGTCGTCGATACAGTGCCGCTCCGTGGGTGTGGATATTCAGCCGGTCGCCCAACCGGCATGGGACCAGGAGAATGCAATGGCCTTCGGCAGCTCTTGGAACTGATCCGCTGACGCGGGTCCCAAAGAGTACGTAGAGAGGGATGGTCGGCTCGTCCGGTCATCCCTCTTCACGTTCCCGGGCGCTCTTCGCGTGCGACCACGTGTGGTGCCGTTCCGACGTGTTTGGGTGGTAACGCCGGCTGACAACCGGCCGGCGATGCGACGGCCGCAGCTTCGGCGGCGGCGAGCCTCGAGCTTCAGAGCGTCTGGAGCTCGGGCGGCATGACGAAGGCCCGCTTGGCATTGGGCAGGCGCACCGTGGCCGCCACACCCAGCAGGAACAGGCCGGCACAGGCCGCGATGCACGTGGTGCGCGGGCCGAAGATGCCGGCCAGCATCCCGCCGAAGGCGGCGCCGGCGGCCTGACCGCCGAGGGCGGCTCCCTGGAGGAGGCTGAAGGCGGGCCCGCGCACGGAGGAGGGAAGTCGTCTGCCGACCACCGGCCCGGCCGGGATGGGGACGGAGATGGCGAAGCCCGATATGGCGAAGCCGATCGCCCCCACCACGATCCCGGGGCCGATGGAGAAGACGGCGAGCCCGGCCAGCCCGCCCACCACCGGCAGGAGACCGGCAGTGAGCAGCAACCGGCGGGGCGGCCCGCTGTGGGGGGCGGCGATCCCGGCCACCACCAGCCCGACGGGGACGGCCATGGCCAACACGGCGACGTCGCGGGGACGGCCGTGGCCGTACACCGCAGCAATGGCCTCGATGCCCATGCCCGCGAACGAGCTCGACAGCGACAGGGCCGAGCACCATCGCAGCACCGGGTCCCCGAGCAGCACGCGCGAGGCGGCGAACACCGACACGCGTCGGTCGCGGCCTTGGCGGCGCCCGGCCGACCGGGTGCGCACCTGCGTGACGAACAGCGCCGAGGCCACGAAGCTGCCGGCATTGACGGCGAAGGTGGCCCGCGCCCCCACGGCCGCCACCAGCGCACCGCCGAGGGCGAAACCGGAAATGGTGGCCAGTTGCGAAGTGATACCGAACAGGGTGATGGCGCCGCTGTAGATCTCGTCGTCGTCCGTCACCTCCACCCGGATGCTGTACCGGGCCGCTTCGAAGGGCGCGGTGGCCAAGCCCGACAAGAACGCCCCCACGAACATCACCGCGATCGGTACCGGGGCCACGAGCACCCCGAACACCGCGGCGCGCAGGAGGTCGGCACAGATCATCACCGTCTTGCGCGGCAGATGGTCGACCCACGACGCCATCACTTGGCCGAGGCCCACCCACGGCACCAACGACACGGTGACGACCGCCGCGCTCAGGGCCGCGGAGCGCGTGCGGTCGTACACGACCAGAGTCAGGGCCAACCGGGTGGCCCAATCCCCCAATTCGCTCGATACCTGGGCCAACCACAGCATGCGGTAGTCGCGCGTGCGCAGGGGACGGGCCAGCGAGCGCAAGCGATCGGACACGGCCGCCGAGAGCCCGGTGGCACCCTGGCGCCACGGCGGGGCGCCGGCATCGACGGCCACCGGATGCGGCGCGACCGGTACCTCGGACGCCTCCGAGTCGACAGGTGACTGGCGGCGGGGAGCCGGCCGGTTCATGCGGCTTCAGCCTACGACGCGGGCATGCGCGAATCCGGCTCTGTGACCGGGAACGACGAGAGGTCACCCGGCGCAAGGCGACGTCGTGCGTGCCTCGCGCTGGAAGGCGGCCGGCTACAGGCCGAGCTTGCCCCCGGTCTTGTTCACGATGTTGTTGGCCGTA
Source organism: Acidimicrobiales bacterium (assembly GCA_035308625.1). Taxonomy (GTDB): domain Bacteria; phylum Actinomycetota; class Acidimicrobiia; order Acidimicrobiales; family UBA8190; genus DATGGF01. Next base: position 7,104 of record DATGGF010000063.1, read on the forward strand.
CAGGTGAGGCTCTGGACCAAGCCGGCGCACGGGTCCGTCGTCGTGGTGGTCGTCGTCGTACTGCTGTTCGACACCACCGTCGTCGTGGTGGCACCGCCACCACCACCGCCACCGACCGGCACCGTGGTGGCCGTACTACCCGCAATGGTCGTGTCAGACGACTGCGCTCCCCCCGGGGCGTTGGCCGTTCCCGACTGACCGGCAGGCACAGCCGCGCCCGGGCTCGAGCTCGATCCGGACGTGCCGGTACCGCCGCCCGCGCCGCCGCTCGGGAGCGAACCGCCGCCGCCACTGTCGGAGACCTGCTGGACGCCCGAGCCCGTTCCACCGGACCCGCCCTGGCCGGGAGAGATGGTGCCGGTCGAGACGTGCGGTGCGCCGCTCGGACCGTGCAGAGCGAGGAAGAGCGCCCCGAGGAGCACCGCGGCGGCCACGCCACCCCACACGGCCGCGCCCGACCGGCTGGCGTTGCGCCGAGGCTCCCGGGCCCCGAAGTCGTTGGTGCGGCTGACCAGGCGCCCGTCGAGGCGGTTGGACGCCGTCTCCACCAGGCCGGCCGCCGTGGTGGCGTCCCGCGGGTACAGCGCCGCGGCCCACGTGAACACAGGAGCCCCTTCGGCCGCGGCTCGGCGGGTCAAGCGCATGGCCTCTCGGCGCCCCACGCTCGAGCGTCCGGGGATCACCGCCGCGAGGTAGCCGGGACCGGCCGAATAGAGCTCCTGGGCAGGGTTGAGCGACACCGACAGGGAGGCGGCCAGGTCGGCCACCGACGCGGCGGTGACCGGCGGCGCCGTTGTGCTCATGGCCGTAGCCGGACCCGGACGGGCCAGGAGCAAGGTGAAAGGGCTACCGGTACGGCCAGCCTGGGCCACCACGTCGGACAGGGCCTGGTCAACGGGGGTCAGGTGGACGGCGCCCTCGTCGACGATCACGGCGGAGCCGCTCGCTCCCCACACGGTGGAGCCAGCCGGCCGCAGGCGGGGGACGTCGGAGAGGATGGCCCGTATCACGTCGGGCGACGATGCCTCGGCTGATCGGGGGATGCTCGACAGGGAGCCAGTCGCGGGCGCTGGGCCGGCCCCTGCCGAGAGATCCCCTTCGACGGGGACGCCGGCGGTCACGCCGGTCTCCGTCCCCCCGATCAGTCGAGCCTCCTCCATGCGCCCGTCCATCGCTGCGCCCACCCCCCGGTCCAGATTTGCTCACTGAGCGTGCTCCTCAACACGCAATCAGTGGTGTATGCAGAGTACGCCCTTGTCCAAGCATTGGCAATGCCAAATCAATGGAACCCAATGACCTGGACAAAGAGTCGAAAAGTGGTGGACAAACTCCTGAGAGCGGTTTCCGGCAACTCAGTAGGGTCGCGGCGAGTAGCGAGCCCTAGGAGGTGCGCAGACCCGCGGGAGTCAGCCCTGGAACCGCGATGGAGGGGAGAGGCGGGCGCGGCGCGGGCGGGAGGTCAGCCCAGCCGGGCGAGGTCGACGGCGCCCACCCG
>DATGGF010000064.1:0-7537 GCA_035308625.1 Acidimicrobiales bacterium
GAGGAGGAACACCGCGGTGGTGATACCGACCGGTACGGCCATGGCCGAGGCGAGGCCGAGGATGACAGCGCTGCCGACAATGGCATTGGAGATGCCGCCCCCGGGAATGCCGGGCGGGGTCGGTCCATGGGACAGGAACGAGAGTGACAGCGCCTTGGCGCCGCGCCCGATCGTGTACGTCACCATGGCGACGAGCGGCGCCAGCGCGACTCCGAGGGCCAGAGCGCACAGGGACAGCGCCGCGCGCCCTGTGACCCGGCGTCGCCCCAGGGTGCGTTGCGCGATGGCGCGCACCTGGGCACGACGTTGCTCGGCCCGAGCCTGACCGGCTCCGTCGTCGAGGACGAGGGTGGTCACGACAACGCTCCAGCCGGCTGGTGCCGGGCCCGCAACAACAACTGCCCACCCACGTTCACCACCGCGGTGATGGCGAGCAGTACGACCACCAGCGCGACAACCGACGACCGCTCCAAGCCGGGTGCAGCCTCGCCGAAGTTGTTGATGATGGCCGAACCCAAGGTGGCCGACGGGGCCAGCAGCGAATGGGGCAGCGTGTAGGTGTTGCCGATGACCATGGCCACGGCGATCGTTTCGCCCAGCGCCCGGCCGGTGGCCAGGGTGACGGCCGCCTCGATGCCGTTGCGGGCCCCAGGGATGACTGCGGTGCGGACCACCTGCCAGCGAGTACCCCCGAGCGCCCGGGCCGCTTCCCGGTCGGCCACGTCGACGGCCTGGAATGCGGTGCGGGTGAGTGCCACCACGGTGGGGAGGATCATCACGGCGAGGACCACGCCGGCCAGCAGCAAGCTCGGGCCGAGGGCAGAGCCGTGGAAGACCCACTCGAGCAAGGGCACCTTCTGGAGGAACGGCTCCAGGTGGCGGGCGAAGACGGGGCTGAGCACGAGCAGGCCCCAAAGCCCGACGACAATGCTCGGAACGGCGGCAATGAGGTCGACGGCGATAGCCAGCGGCGCGGCCAGCCAACTCGGCGCCAGTTCGGACAGGAAGGCAGCGGTGGCGATGCCGACCGGCACGGCCAGGCACAGCGCCACGGCGGTGGTGATGAGCGTGCCCACGATGAAGACGCCGGCGCCGTAGTGCCGGTGGACCGGATCCCACGTGCCCGACCACAGAAAGCCCAGGCCCGAATGCGAAAAAGCCGTGCTCGACGAGTCGACCAGGGTCACCACCAGGGCGACCACCACCGCGACGAACACGGTGGCCCCGGCCCACCGCACCACCGCGTAGCTCCGGCCTCCGGGCCGGTCCCAGCGGCGCTGAAGAGCAGCGCGCACGCCGTCCACCGGAACGATCGGCGGAGGGATCTCCTCGAGGAGCGACGTCGTCATGCTGGTTGGGAGCCCCGCCGGCGCCGTGTCAGCCGGTGAAGACCGGTTGACCCGACGACGTCTGGATCTGCAGCAGTGTCGAGTGGGCGAGTGTCACCACGTTGGCCGGCAGGGGCGAGTAGCCCAGGGCGGCGGCATGCTGCTGTCCGGTGGTGATGACCCAGTCGAAGAGCCGGCCGAGCACTATGGCCAGATTGGTGTTCGACTGCTTCTGGTAGACGAGGGTCCAGCTGAAGTTGGCCAGCGGGTAGGCGCCGGCGCCGGCCCCGTTGACGATGTTGAAGTTCGAGGCACTCAGGTTGACGGCGTTGGCACCGGCATCGGCGATGCTCTGCTGCGTCGGGGTGACGAAGGACCCGCTCTGGTTCTTGAGCGCCACGTTGGTGAAGTTGGCCTGCAGGGCGTAGGCGTACTCCACGTACCCGATGGCCCCGGATGTCTGTTGGATGTAGCTGGCCACGCCCGTGTTGAGCTGTTGACCCACCCCCCCGCTGCCACCGCAGGCTCCGGGCCAGTGCGTCGACGGCGTGGAACCGCACTTGCTCGTCCACGAGCCCCCGGCCGTGCTGATCAGGTACTGGTCGAGGTCGTAGCCCGGTCCCGAGGAGTCGGCCCGGTGCACGGGCACGATCGACAGGCTGGGGAGGTTCACGCCCGGGTTGAGCCCGGCGATGGCCGGGTCGTTCCACTTGGTGATGTTGCCGAGGTAGATGCCAGCGACCGTGGGACCGTCGAGCTTGAGCCCGCCGTTGACGCCGGGGATGTTGTAGCTGAGAGCCACACCGCCGAGGTCGACTGGCACCTGGAGGATGGCGCCGCCGTTACCGCTGGCCGGGGTGGGGATCGGGATCTCCGAGTCGCCGAACTGCACGGTGCTCTGCTCGATGTCGGTGACACCCACACTGCTGCCCACCGGCGAGTAGTTGACGCTCACGCCGTGGTTGGCCTGGTTGTAGTAGTAGAAGGCGCGAGCGAAGAACGGCTGGATGGAGTTGGCCCCGGCCCCGGTCACCTGCATCGAAGGGGTCTGGGTATCGCACGCAGTCGACAAGGTGCCCCCGGGTGCGCCCGACGAGCAGCCCCCGGCCGCATGCGCTGCGGTGGTGGTCGTCGTAGGGGCGGCACCGCGAGCCGAGGTGGTCGTCGTGGCTCCCGCCGAGCCAGCCGTGGTCGTCGTCGTGTTCACTTCGGTGTTGACCGTGTGCTTCTTGGCCGTGGGGGCGGCCGACCCGCACGCCCCCGCGACGGCACCGGCGACCGCGAGGGAAACAGCCACCACCAGCAAGTGGGGAGCGGGGCGCGAGGTTGCACTGTCCGGTCGGAGCGTCACGGCCATCCATTCCTATGATTCCTAGTGGTCCGATAGTAATACTCGGGAAGGATCCCACTGTCAATCCCCGGAAACCGGGCGTGACTAGGACTTGACCGCCATTGCCCTCGCCTCGGACCACGCCGTCCGTTCGACTTGGGCATCGCTAATCTCGATCGGCAGGAGGGAGCTCATGGACGCGGCGCCGGTGGGCTGGTACCCGGATCCCTACGCACGCTTCCCGTACCGCTGGTGGGACGGATCAGCATGGTCCCCCTACGCCCGAGCCGGCGAAGTCCAGTGGGACCCGATCGACGATGCGCCGAAGGCGGAGCGCCAACCCGGGCTACCCGCCGTCGGCGTCGCCCTGATCAGCTTCGCCATCGGCGCGGGGGCCTCGTACCTCGTCCTGGAATTGCTGCGCTCCAATGGAGACCCGGGCGGCCCTCTCGCCGAACTGGTGCTGAGCGAGATTCCGCTGTGGGCCGCGCTGGTGGGCGCCTGCTTCTATGTCTCGTTCCGGCGCGGCACACGGTCGTTCGTGTCGGACTTCGGGCTGCGCTGGCGGCCCCTCGACATCGGGCTCGGTCTGGCCGGCTCGATCGCCGGCCGGTCGACCGAGTCGGTGGCCATTTTGCCGGTGGTGATCTTCCATCCGCACTTCCGGGCGCCTGACGAGCGCGTCTTCCACCGCTTCACCATCAGTCCCACCGGCTGGTTGGTGCTCGCCCTGGTCGTGTGCGTAGGCGCCCCCATCGTGGAGGAGCTCTTCTTCCGGGGGATGCTCCAGACGCGTCTCGTCGGCCGGTACGGCGCGGTGGCGGGCGTGGCCATCACCTCAGTGCTCTTCGGCGCCGCCCATCTCATCGGCTGGAGCGGGCCGGTCACCTTGGTCTACGGACTCGCCATTGCCGGCGGCGGCGTGGCCCTGGGCACCATCCGCCAGATCACCGGCCGCCTGGGCACGTCGATGGTGGCGCACAGCCTGTTCAATGCCCAGGCGCTGCTGGCATTGGCCTTGGTCAACTCCCACGGCATCAAGATCGGTTGACACGGCTCGGAGGCCGCACCGCCCAGCCCGTCAGGTCAGGTCGTCGGCCAACGTCGTGAAATCGGACTCCGCCGCATCCACGAGCGACTGGACGCGCGCGATGTCCTCCTGGCTGGTCGAGCCCTGGGCCACCAGACCGGTGAGCTCGTCGATGATGCTCCCGATGTCGGAGTCGAGATGTGAGACATCCGACTGAGCCGAGGCAGGGAAGGCAATACCGGCAACCGACGCCTGGAAGGTGCGATAGGCCGTGGCCAGCTGATCCCAGTACTGGTTGACGCACGTGGCCGGATCCGCTGAACACGCCGAGCGCTGGGATATCGCGCTGTCGATGTCGTGAGCCAGCGCATTGTGATCCGAGATGAGCTGCGCCCGGGCACCGGCGTTGCGAAGGGTCGATTGCAAGGTGATGTTCCCGATGTTGGCGATGACGCCCAGGACGATGAACACGACCAGGATCCGCTTGGATCCGCGGGACAAGACGATCCGGCCGGTCTTCGGGGGCGCCGCCGGTGGAGGCGGGGGGAAACCGGCGGCCGGCTGCACCGGCACCGGCAACGGGGGGATCTCGGGCGTGGCGCGCGGCTGCCAGTAACCAGCCGAGCCGCCCCCGGGGTCGGCGCCAGCCGACGGGCCCGATGGGGGCGCCGTCGACACGCCCCCAGGCGCCGCCGGACCCGGGTATGGAGGTGCGGGCGGGGGCATCGCCGGCGCAACGGTGGGCGGTGGGTACGCCGGGGGCGCCGCTGACGGATAGGGGGGTGCCGGGGGTGGGTACGCGGCCGTGCCCGGCGGCGGGCCGTAGACACTCACGGGTTGGTCCCCGAAGAGCTCTCCCGGGTACTTGCCCGTGAGCATCACCGCGTAAGCGTTGTAACGCGCCTGGAATCGGAGCATGGCGGACAGCGAGGCGAAGAGCGACAACGGCATCCGGCCGTTCACCAACACGATGAGCCAGATGAAGATGGCGGCCACTGCCGCTCCCCCGCTGACCACCGACGACACGATGCCCACGGGGATCAGCAGGATGATGCGGAAGAGCACGGCGACACGGCGCACCCGCGTCACCGGGATGTCGAGGTTGACCGGGTAGTCGCCGGAGAACGAGAACGGCGGGTACTTCCCGTGCATCAACCATCCGTAGGACGCCACTCGTGTGGAGTAGACGGTGACGCTCGACAGGTACTGGGCGAAGCTCGTAGGCAGACGGCCCAAGATCAGCGCGCAGAACCAACCGATGATGACGAGTACTACCGCCGCGATACCGAGGACGATCAACGCCAATCCCTGCGGGATGATCAGGATCAACCGGAACGCGACCGACCACCGGTTCTGCTTTTCAGGTGTCCCGAAGCCGGCGTGGACGAGGGGTAGCGCCGCCATCTGGGCCTCCTCTATCGCTCGGCCGGTGATCTTCCCACGCCCGACCGAACTGGCGCCGGAGTGCTCAGTCGAACCAGTCCCACCGCCATGGCGTGATCGTCTCGAACGGCCCGGCGAGGATGGGCTCGAGGCCGGTGTCCGGACGCTCCGGGCCCGCGAGCAACGGGCCTAGTGAACCGGCGGCCTCGAGGGGATCGCCGTCGAGATAGCACACGGTGACCCGATGGCGGCCCGGGCGCCAGTGTGTACCGGGCGGCGGGCCGTCGGCGGCGAACGACCACACTCCGGCGACGCCGGGCACCTCCAGCAGGGGCCCCGCATCGCCATGGCGCCACAAGCCCGATGCATCGCGCCCTTCGCCAAGAGCCTCGACCATCACATACACACCCGTGCACGGCCGGAAGGGCAGGGCGGCCGCCGAGACGAGCACCCTCGGCGAGGCAACGGCGTCGATGGCGGTGAACGGTCCCGACAGCAGTGACCGCCGCTCCTCATGGAAGCGGCCGACTTCGTGGAGGTGCCGGCCCAGCGCGGCGAAATCGCCGAGCGTTTCGGCCACCGGCTCCGACATGAGATAGAGGGTGACGTAGTGGATGGGAGCCAGCTGCTCGCCGTCGACGGCCCGGGCCCTCCGGCACTCGGGGGTCGACACCCAGCGCTGTCCCCAGGCGATTCCGGGGATGGGGTACTGCTCGGGGAGATGGTCGAGCTGGTGCCACTCGTTGTAGGCATGATGCGCGGCCGGGTCGGTGATCTCGGTGAAGGAGAAGAAGCCGACCTTCACCTTGCCGGTGAGCGAAGGGGACGTCTCGGGGTGAGGGGCGTCTTCCACGAGCGACAACTTCATCACGCGGCCATGGCCGGTGTGGTGACGTCGAGCCGACGGATAGGACCGATTCTCGATCAGGCGGTCGGGTTCGTCAGGCGGTGAGGCCGGCCGCCGAGTCGGGCAGGCGGCTGTCGAGGTAGCGGGCGAGCGCCGGCGCCGGCATGGCGCCGGCGAAGTACCGGCCCTGGGCCAGGTCGCAGCCGAGCTGGCGCAACGCCGCCAGCTCCTCCTCCAGTTCGATCCCCTCGGCCAGGCACTGGAGGCCCATGGCGTCGCTCAACGCCACCACCGCCTCGACCAGTCGCTGGGGATCCTCACCGGCCCCGAGGGCCTGGACGAAGGGCCGGTCGATCTTGAGCACGTCGACGGGGAACCGCTGCAGCGAGCTGAGCGAGGAGTAGCCCGTGCCGAAGTCGTCGAGAGCCAGGGCTACACCCAGCGCGCGGATCTGACGAACCCGGGTGGCCGACAGGTCCTCGTCGTCCATGAGCGCGCGTTCGGTGACCTCCAGCACCAGCGCCTCCGGATCGAGACCGGAGTCGACCAGCGCCCGGTCCACCACCGCCGGCAACGACGGGTCCTGCAGCTGGCGGGCCGACAGGTTCACACTCACGAAGAGCGCGCTGCCGGGGTGCTCGCGGTGCCACCGTCCCGCCCACGAGCAGGCTCGGACCAGCACCTGCTCCCCCAGCTCGGTGATGAGGCCCGTGTCCTCGGCCAGGGGGATGAACGTGTCGGGAGCCACGTAGCCGCGCTCGGGATGGGCCCAGCGGGCCAGGGCCTCGACACCCAGCACCCGCTGGTCGCGCAGCCGCACGATGGGCTGGAAGAACACTTCGATCCCGTTGTTGCGCACGGCGCGGCGCAACTCGGTCTCGAGCCCGAGCCTCTCGAGGATGGCCTCGTACATCGCCGACTCGAACACCACGGCGCGGTCCTTGCCCGAGTTCTTGGCCCGGTACATGGCCACATCCGCGTTGCGCAGGAGATCCTCGGCCGAGCACGACTCTGTCTCGAGCATGGCCACACCCACGCTGGCGCTGGTGGCGACCGAGGTGGCTCCGAACCGGAACGGGTGGCGCAGCAACTCGAGCACCCGGCCGGCGGCCGCCGACGCCTCGGGCGCCCCTGCCGCGTGTTCGATCAACACGGCGAATTCGTCGCCCCCGAGCCGGGCCACGGTGTCGCCCATGCGGACGGCCGTTTGCAGACGGCGGGCCGTCTCGATGAGGAGCTGGTCGCCAACCACGTGCCCGAAGCGGTCGTTCACCGCCTTGAAGTCGTCGACGTCGACGTAGAGCACGGCCACCGTGGTTCCCGGCGCGCGTCGCTGGGACAGTGCATGCCCGAGACGGTCGAGGAAGCGTGTGCGGTTGGCGGCGCCGGTCAGCGGGTCGTGCAACGAGCGATGGGTGGCATCACCCACCGCCTGGTGCAGCGCCTCGACGGTACGGGCATCGGTCACAGCCAGGCTGGCGTGCTCGGCAAAGGCGAGCAACAGGTCCTGCTCGGCCTGGCTGTAGGTACGGCGCGGGGTGGTCGAGCCAACCACCAGGCACCCGATGACCTCAGCGCCGTCGTGGACCGGCGCGGCCATGGTCGCTTCCACCCCGACC
>DATGGF010000065.1:0-2872 GCA_035308625.1 Acidimicrobiales bacterium
GACCGTCACCGGTCGGACCGTGGCCGAGAACCTCGCCGAGCTCGACCCGCCGGCGCCCGACGGGGACGTCGTCCACCGCCTGGATCACCCCATCCACACCAGCGGCGGGATCGCAATCCTGCGCGGGAGCCTGGCTCCGAGCGGGGCGGTGGTGAAGGTGGCCGGGATCGACCAGGCCCAATTCGAGGGGACCGCCCGGGTGTTCGACGGCGAGCAGACGGCCCTCGATGCCATCTTGGCGGGCTCGATCGAGCCGGGCACCGTTGTGGTGATCCGCTACGAGGGCCCGAAGGGCGGCCCGGGAATGCGGGAGATGCTCGCCGTGACCGGGGCCATGAAGGGTGCGGGGCGGGGAGCCGACTGTGCCCTGGTCACCGACGGCCGCTTCTCGGGCGGGACCCACGGGTTCTGCGTGGGTCACGTCGCCCCCGAGGCCGTCGATGGTGGCCCGATCGCTCTGGTGGCCGACGGAGACCGCATCGTCATCGACGTCGACCGGACCAGCATCGACCTGGTCGTCGACCGGGCCGAACTCGACCGTCGCCAAGGCCAATTGAAGCTTCCCGAGCCCCGCTACACGAGCGGCGTCCTGGCCAAGTACGCCCGGCTCGTGACGGGTGCCGATCGAGGCGCGGTCACTGAACCCTGAGCATCCCCTCGGGTCCCGGCGCGAGCCCTCCTCGTCCCCGAGCGGCTTGCTCGACGTGCCCCGACATGGCACACTGGCTGGGTCATGTGCGAACACTTCGCCACCGCGACCGTACTCCTGACCTAGCGCACGTCGCCGCGCTTGCGGCTCCGTGCGCCCTTCGACCTCCCAGCCGGGAGGTCGTTTCATTTCCCGGCCCCTTTCGTGACTACCGAACAGTTCCCGCCACCGCCAACCTTGACGAGGATCACCATGCACAACCAGAGGCGACCATGCGATTGACAGGAGCACAGGCACTGATCAAGAGCCTCGAGCAGCAGGGCGTCGAGGTGATCTTCGGGCTGCCCGGGGGAGCGATCCTCCCCGTCTACGACCCCATCCTGGACTCGTCCATCCGCCACATCCTGGTTCGCCACGAGCAGGGCGCCGGTCACATGGCCGAGGGCTATGCCCACGTGACCGGGAGGCCCGGGGTGGCGATGGTCACCAGTGGGCCCGGCGCGACCAACATCGTCACGCCGCTGGCCGATGCCGCCATGGACTCCATCCCCTTGGTGGTGATCACCGGCCAGGTGGCGACGACATCGATCGGGACCGACGCGTTCCAAGAGTGCCCGATCACCGGCGTGACCATGGACATCACCAAGCACAACTGGCTCATCACCGACGCGCAGGACATTCCGCGCGTCGTCGCCGAAGCCTTCCACGTCGCCACTACGGGACGCCCGGGGCCTGTCCTTGTCGACGTGCCCAAGGATGTCTCGAACAGCCAGATGGACTGGTACTGGCCCTCGTCGCTCGACGATCTCGACCTGCCGGGGTACCACCCGCGCACTGAAGGCGACCGGGAGGAGGTCCGCAAGGCGGCGGCGCTCATCCTGAGCGCCCGACGTCCAGTGATCTACGCCGGCGGAGGGATCCTGAAAGCCCGGGCCGCTCAGGCGCTGCTGGCCCTCGCCGAGAGGACCGGGATCCCCGTCGTCACTACCCTCATGGCCCGCGGTGCCTTCCCTGACTCACATCCACTGTGCCTCGGCATGCCAGGGATGCACGGCAACTACACGGCTGTGACGGCTATGCAACGTGCCGATCTGCTGATCGCCCTGGGCAGCCGCTTCGACGACCGCGTGACCGGCAAGATTGCTGCCTTCGCCCCCGACGCCAAGATCGTCCACGTCGACATCGACCCGGCCGAGCTCGGAAAGGTCCGGCGAGCCGACGCGGCCATTGCCGGGGACTGCCGGGAGGTGATCACCGAGCTGATCGAGGCCTTGGATGGCTTGGGGCTGGGCTCTGACGGCGCCGCCCGTCCGGGCTCCCCGGCCGCCGAGCGACCGGACTTCGCTCCCTGGATGGCCGAGATCCGCCAATGGCAGGAGCGTTTCCCTCTCGCATACGACCAGGAGGATGGGGGACCCCTCAAGCCGCAGTTCGTGGTCGAGACCCTGCGCGATTCCACCCCCGACGACACGATCGTGGTGGCCGGCGTCGGGCAGCATCAGATGTGGGCGTCCCAATACTGGCGGTTCGACCACCCCTACACCTGGGTCAACTCCGGAGGGGCGGGCACCATGGGCTTCGCCGTCCCGGCGGCTATCGGAGCCAAGGTCGGCCGTCCGGACAAGATGGTCTGGGCCATCGACGGCGACGGGTGTTTCCAGATGACGGCGCAGGAGCTGGTGACCGCATCGGCCGAGCGGATACCGATCAAGGTGGCCATCCTCAACAACGCCTATCTGGGCATGGTCCGCCAATGGCAAGAGCTCTTCTACGAGGAGCGTTATTCGGAGGTCTACCTCTCGCCCGATCTCCCCGACTACGTGAAATGGGCCGAGGCAATGGGATGCGTGGGGCTGCGCGTCGAGTCGCCGGAAGAAGTCGCGCCAGCGGTGGAGAAGGCAAACAGCGTGGACGACCGTCCAGTGGTCATCGACTTCCGTACCGACGCCTTCGAGAAGGTGTACCCCATGGTGCCCGCGGGTGCGTCCAACGACGACATCATCGTCGGTCCCGGTCAGGGCGAAGGGGGTCGGTGATGGCGGACAACCCGAACTCCGGTGTGCGCCACCACATCCTGACCGTCGTCGTCGAGAACAAGGCCGGCGTCCTGGCCCGCGTGGCCAGCCTGTTCTCGCGTCGTGCCTTCAACATCTTCTCCCTGGCGGTTGCCCCCACCGACGACGAGCGCTTCAGCCGGATCACCATCGTGGTGGACGTGGAGTC
>DATGGF010000066.1:0-6481 GCA_035308625.1 Acidimicrobiales bacterium
CGGTATACGTGCCGGCCGAATGGCAGCATCTGTGACCGATCCACACAGCGGTGTGCCCAGCGGCATCGCCGCCGCCATCCTCACCCACATGCGCCCGCGCTTGGCCGTAGCGGCGGTGCGCTCCCTGATCGACGAGGGAATCGCACCGGACCGCATCACGGTCGTCGTCAACCCTCCCGGTGGCCTCGAGGACCCGGCCCTGGAGCACGCGGTCCACATGGTGCGCCTGGAGGAGAACCTGGGCCCGGCTGGGGGTTTCGCCCGGGCCATCACCGAGGCCTTCGCCGATCCGACGGTGTCGTGGGCCTATGTGTGCGAGGACGACCTGACGCTCTTGCACCTGCCCCAGGGCCGCTTGCGCGGTTTGCTCGAGCGGGTGGCCGAAGCCGAGGCGGTCATGGGACCTATCGGCGCCGTCGTCCCCTTCGGCCGGCGCTTCGTGCCGCGTTCGGGACACGCCGCGGTGACGGTGCCCCGGCGCGGGCTCCCCGGGGAACTCGCGCCCGTCGACGTCTCCACTTGGGGGGCGACGCTGCTGTCGCGGGCAGTGGTGGACGCTGGGGTGCTGCCCGACCCCGAGCTCTTCTTCGGCTTCGAGGACTTCGATTTCTTCTCGCGGGTCCGCCAAGCCGGCTTCGCCGTCGCCGTGGACGTGCCGAGCGCCCGCAAGGTGGCGCACCACCAGACCTCGGCCGCCCGCGACGTGGCGTTGGCGGCCGAGCGCCCGGTCGACGACGAGGAGCCGTGGCGGGCTTACTACTTCGCCCGCAACTTCTTCGAACTGGCCCGCCGGCACGGCCGCCGGAGCTGGATGGCGTGGCACCTGCTCTACTCGCTGCGCCGCCTCCAGCTGGCCGGGAGCAGCAAGGAGCGGCAGGCCATCGTGCGCGGGTTGCTCGACGGGGCCCGGGGCCGCCTCGGCGTCAACCCGCGTTATGTGCGCCAGGTAGGTGAGCGGGCCACTCCGGTCGTGCCCGAACCCGCCGTGGAGGCCGATGGCGACAGGGTCAGCGCCAACGGGCACGCCACCGCGGTGGCCGGCCAGCCCCGTCCCGCCGAGCTGGCCGCCGGCACCGTCGCCATGGTGCTGTGCCACAACGCGCCCCAGCAGCTGCTGCGCTGGGTGGCCGCCGTCGACGCACAGACGACGCCACCCGGTCGCATCCTGGTGGTCGACAACGCCAGCACTCCGCCCCTGGTCGTGCCCGACCGCCCCGCCGGCGCGGCTGCGGTGCAGATGGTCCGATCGGACGTGAACGGCGGCCCGGCCGGGGGATGGGCCATCGCCCTGGGCGAGTTCGCCGCCGGTGACGCCGAGCTCGCCTGGGTGCTCGACGACGACATGGTGCCCGACCCCGACTGCCTCGAGGTGTTGCTCACCGCCGCCGCCGAGGACCCCAAGCGCGCCTTCTGCTTCCCCCGGTCGGTCGAGGTCGACGGATCGGTCGGGGCCTGGGGCTCGTGGTGCGGCCTGGTCGTATCCCGCCACATCGTGGAAACGGTGGGGCTGCCCCGGCCCGAGCTGTTCTGGTGGGCCGAGGACAGCGAGTACCTGCTGTGGCGCATCCCGCAGGCCGGGTTCGAGCGGCGGATCGTCGACGGGGCCTTGGTCCAGCACGACGCCATCCGCCAAGCTGGGCCCGTCCCGACGTGGAAGTACTACTACGAGGCCCGCAACATGCTCTATTACCACCTGCACGTGATGCACAAGGTGGGCTGGTACCCGAAGAACGTGACCAAGTTGGTGGCGCGCGCCCTGGTGCGCGAGCACGGCATGGCGCGCCTGCGGAGCCTCGCCGCCATGGCCCGGGGATGGTTCGACGGAGCCTTCGGGCGCCTCGGTGTGCGCGTGCCGGTGCCGCCCATGCAGGAGCGCAGTGCCCCGGCCGCTTCCGCCGGAGCCCCGACGTGATCGTGATCACCGGCCCCGGCCGCAGCGGAACCTCCTTCCTGGCCCGCCTGTACCGGGAGTTGGGTTTCGACCCGGGCGGGCGCTGGGAGCCAGCCGTCACCGCCGGGCTCGAGGCCGGCGACGTGGTGCAGATGAACCTGGCCCTGGCCGAGGAGCTCGGCGTGTCCATCCGCGAGCGCCGCGGTGGCCGGATGCTCAAGTTCCTCGGCACCGCCGTGCGCAGGGGCGAGGGGCGAGTGCCGGCGGGCCTGCGACGCCCCTTCGCCTCGGCCGTCGACGTGTTGCGCTACCGAAAGGTCGGGCCCGACCTGATGCGGTGGGAGGCCATCGCCGGTGTTGTCGAGCGCCACGGCGAGGAGCTGCGCGCGCTGGCCAAGCAGCGGACGGTGGTGAAGGACCCGCGCTTCTGCTGGACGCTGCGAGCCTGGCTGGGAAGCGGCGTTCCGGTCGAGGCCCTCGTGCTCACGTTCCGCCCCCTCGACGCCATGGCCGACAGCCGGGTGCGGGTGCGCATGTACAGCACGCGGGCGCGGGACTGGGGCAAGCACAACTACTGCTACGGCCTCGGATTGGTGCTCACCGCCGCGGCCGAGCACCGGGTGCCGGTCGTGCCCCTGCGCTTCCCCGATTTCCTCGACCGGCCCGACGAGCTCTACCAGGCACTGCCCTTCCCCGAGCCGCGCAGCTGGGAGGAGTTCAGCCGGGCCTTCGCCTCGGTCTACGACCCCGGCCTCGTCCACGACGGCCGATGACCGTGTCAGCGCCCCGGCCGGCTGGTGCTGACGGTGCCCCCGGCGGCGCCTCCCGGCCCAACGTGTTCATCGTGGGCGCGCCGAAGGCGGGGACCACCGCGCTGGCCCAGTTCCTGGGGTCCCACCCCGACGTCTTCGTGGCCGACAAGGAATTGAGCTTCTTCGGAGCGGACCTCGACTTCCGGACACGCCGTGGTGCGCCGTGGCGCATCACCTGGGAGGCCTACGCCGCCTGGTTCGCCGGGCACGAGGCGGAGCGCTGCCGGGTCGACCGGTCGGTGTTCTATCTGTGGTCGCAGCACGCAGCCGAGGAGATCCACGCCTTCGACCCGTCCAGTCGCATCATCGTGCTGGTGCGCAACCCGGTCGACCAGATGCACTCCGAGCACAGCGAGATGTTGTTCCAGGGCGAGGAGGACATCGCCGACTTCGCCACCGCCCTGGCCGCCGAGCCCGATCGCCTCCAGGGGCGGCGCATCCCCGCGGCCTGCCAGCACGTCATGGGGCTCTACTACCGCGACCTGGCCCGTTACGCCGGTCAGATCGAGCGGTACCTCCACGTCTTCGGGCCGGCACAGGTGCACGTGGTGGTGCACGACGATCTCCGGGCCGACGCGGCGGGCACCTACCGCGGCGTGCTCGAATTCTTGGGTGTGGACCGCTCACACACACCCGCTTTCGAGGAAGTGAACGCCAACAAACAGGTCCGTAGTGTGGCCCTGCGCCGCACCCTGCGCTCGGGCTCACCCGGGTTGCGCCGGGCCGCCCGCCTCGTCGTCCGCGGGGCCGGCGCTCGGGCGCGTGTACGCCGGGCGCTGCACGACTTGAACACTTCGTCACGTCCACGGGCCGCCATCGATCCCGGCCTGCGGGCCATACTGACCCAGGAGTTCGAGCCCGAGGTGCGGCGGCTCGAGTCCCTCCTCGGACGCGAGCTCCCGGCCTGGCATGTGCCCGAGAGCACGTCGTGAGCCACGCCACCCCGGCGCCGCGGCGCGGCATCGTGGTGCTGGGCATGCACCGGAGCGGCACCTCGGCGGTCACCCGGGTCTGCAACTTGCTGGGCGCGGCGGTGCCGGCGGAGGAGGACCTGCTCGTCAACTACGACAACCCCGAGGGCCACTGGGAGAGCCGCACGTTGGTGGCGGCCAACGACAGGATCCTGGGCCTGTTCGGTCGGTCGTGGGACTTCCCGCCGCGCCTGCGCCCCGGGTGGGAGACGAGCCCGCGGGTGCAGTCGCTGCTGCCGGAACTCGCCGACGCCTTCGCCGCCGTGTACCCGAAGGGACCGTGGGTATGGAAGGACCCCCGGACGTGTCTGACATTTCCCTTGTGGCGGCGCGTGGTGGGCGATGACGTGTGCGTGGTCCTCGTTTCGCGCTCGGCTGCGGCGGTGACGGCGTCCATCCACCGTCGTGATGGCATCCCCCGGCCCTA
The DNA here is from genome assembly GCA_035308625.1 of Acidimicrobiales bacterium. Classification (GTDB taxonomy): domain Bacteria; phylum Actinomycetota; class Acidimicrobiia; order Acidimicrobiales; family UBA8190; genus DATGGF01. Next base: position 4,102 of record DATGGF010000066.1, read on the forward strand.
CGCCGCCGGGTTGTGGCACCGATACGTCGCCTCGTCTCTGGAGGCGGCGCGAGGACTGCCCACGTTGTGTCTGTCGTTCGACCAATTCCTCGATGATCCGGTGACGGCCACCGCCAAACTGGCTGACGGGCTGGGTTCGCTGGGCATGATGCTCCCGGGCGATCCGGTGGCAGCTGCCGCTTCGCTGCGGGACGCTGCCTCCAGATCCGCCGCCGCCCCGGCCGACCGGGTGAACCGCCTGGTGGCGCGTCTCACCGCCCGGGCCCAGACGGTCGTGGCCGGCCTGCCCGAGCGCTCAGCGGCTTTCGCCGCTCCTCCTTTGACCGAGCCGCCGTGGGTGCGGCCGCTGCTGTTCGGTTATCGGGGGCCGTGGGCCGTTCGGTCCCGTCTCGGTCATCCACTGGGTCCACGATTCGCGTGAGTGGGCCGAAGATGGAGTCGACCGGTGTACTGGTGCTGGGCATGCACCGCAGCGGCACGTCGGCTGCCGCTCGCGTGCTCACCACGCTCGGGCTCAGTGCCAGCCGGCCCGACGACGCCGTGCGGGGGCCGTGGAACCCGAAGGGGCACTACGAGAGCCAGGCGATGATGCACCTCGACAACCGCCTGCTGGCCGAGATGGGCTGCACCTGGTGGTCCCCGCCCCCGTCCGGCATGGCCTATGGCGACCGGGTGGCGCGCATCACCGTGTCCGCCCGCCAGGCCCGTCAGGTGTTCCGCCGTGCCTACCCGCGCAAGCGCTGGGTGTGGAAGGACCCCCGCGCCTGTCTCCTCCTGCCCTTCTGGCGGAGGGTGCTCGGTCACCGGACCCCGGCGGTGATCGTCCTGCGCAATCCGCTCGAGGTGGCGGCGTCACTGGAGCGGCGCAACGCAATGGCCCCGGCCTTCTCCGTCGCTCTGTGGGCCCGGTACCACCGGCTCCTGCTGGAGCACACCCGGGGGATGCCTGCCCTCGTCACCCGCTTCGACGATCTCATCGCCGATCCGGCTCGCTGGGCCGAGACATCGGCCGCCTTCCTCACGGGCGTCGGGCTACCTCCGCCGCACGCTGTACCCGGAGCCTTGGAGGATTCGGTCGATACGTCGTTGCGCCACAGCCGTCACGGACGCGGTGACCTCGAACGAGAGGCACCCCAAGCACTGGCCCTGTTCGACGCGTGGGAGGCACTCGTCGGGACCTGGGTGGCCCTCGACCCGCCCGATCTGGGGGGCGAGCCGACAGCCGTGCAGATCGAGCTCGACACCATGGGTCCCGACAACGATCCGGGCTGGCGGCCGCCCCCCTGGGCCACGCCCGGCGGAGCCGACGCGGGCACGCCGGCGGCCGATGTCCGTAAGGATGGTGCGCCGTGGACCTGAGCGAGCGCCAAGCCGAGGGGGAGCAGCGCCATCCGTGGGAGATGGCGCGCGCCACCTTCTTCCTGTCGCTCCTCGACCGCCAGGGCGTGCTGCCCGGCGCCCGGCGCCTGCTCGACGCCGGCGCCGGTGACGCCTGGTTCGCGGGCCGGTTGCGCCAGGTGTTGCCGGCGAGCACGGAGGTGGTCGGATGGGACCCCAACTACAGCGAGGCTGATCTCGTCGACCACCCCGACGACGGCGTGCTGCGCACGGCCGAGCGCCCGTCGGGGCGTTTCGACGGGATCCTCCTCCTCGACGTGATCGAGCATGTCGAGGAGGACCGTGGGTTCGTGGCCGGGCTCGTCACCCAGTCGCTCGCCCCCGACGGATGGATGCTGGTGGCCGTGCCGGCCTATCAGTCGCTTTTCTCGGACCACGACCGCGCCCTGCTCCACCACCGCCGCTATTCGCCGGCCCAGCTGCGGGCGGTGCTCGAGTCGGCGGGGCTCGAGCTCGAACAGGCCGGTGGTGCCTTCCACATGCTGTTGCCGGCGCGGGCCGCGGCAGTGGTGGCCGAGCGGGCCGGCCGGCACCCGGCCAAGAAGGAAGGGATCGGCGGCTGGTCCGGGGGGCGAGGCGCGACGCGGGCGCTCACCGGAGTGCTCGAGGCCGAGGGGCGAATGTCGCTCGCCTGGGCCCGACGGGGGTGGCGTGTGCTGCCGGGGCTGAGCATCTGGGCCTTCTGCCGGCCACGTCAGGGGGGCCCCGGGTGAAGCGGCCCTCGTCCGTGCCGGTGGTGGTGGTGCCCTGTTACAACGAAGCGGCTCGCCTTTCGCCTGAGGGGTTCGCATCGCTCGTCTCCACGGGCCGGGTGGCTCTGCTCTTCGTCGATGACGGCTCTACCGACGACACCGTGGCCGTGCTCGAGCACATGGCCCAGGAGTTGCGCCGGTACACCTCGGTCGAGGTCTTCTGCCTGCCCGAGAACAGCGGCAAGGCCGAGGCGGTTCGGCAGGGGATGTTGCGGGCCGTCCGCAACGGC
>DATGGF010000067.1:0-5266 GCA_035308625.1 Acidimicrobiales bacterium
GTCCTGGCCGGTGGTGGCACTGGCCGTGACGGTGGCGGTGAAGGTGACCTGCGTCCCCACGACGGAGGGAGAACCGCTGGTGACGACCGTCGTCGCTGTGCTGTAGAGCTCGGTGTACTGGGCCCAGGCCGTGTAGGACATCGAGAGCCCGAGGTTCTTGCAGGCATCCTGGTTCCCGCTGTCGAGGAGCCCCAAGGTGGCGTGGTAGATGGAAGTGCCCGCAGAAGAGGTCGCACCCGGGACCTGGAAGAAGTGGTTGGTAGCGAAGGTGAAGGTCACGTTGGGCTGGCTGCCCGTGATCGTGGGAGGAACGCCGCCCACGGTGGCGCCGCCCAGCTGCAGGCTCGACGCCGGGCACCCGACCGGGAAGGCGTTGGAGAAGGCCACCGTCAGCTTGTAGATGCTGAGGCCGACCTTGAGGCCGTTGTAGAAGGTCAAGGGAAGGCCCGACGCGGGTGCTCCGGGCACAAGGAGCGGCCCGGCCCCTACGGCCGGTCCGCACACGCTGAAGGCAGGCGGGGTGACCGAGCTCGCCGGGCAGGTGCTGGATGTCAGGACGAACCCCGTCTTCGGTTGATGGACGCGAGGCGTTTGGGGCAGGACGACGATCGAAGCGAGACCGAACACGAGCGCGCCGGTCAGGAGCGCGATCCCACTGGCTCCTGCTACCGCCTTGATGTTGCTCGAGCCGGCTGCCTTCATCGTTCCTTCAGGGATTCAGGTGGTGTGCGAACGCGGGCAACGAGTCGGGGAGGGATCGGGCCGTGGGAGGCAAGGCCCACGACCCGGTCTCCCCGATCGGTTGCTCAGGTGGAGCTGAAGCTCAGCTTGATCGTCTTGCCCGCGCACGCGTCCTGCGGGTGCGTGGTGTCGTCGTTCAGCTGCACCGACAGGTTCCCTGAGGTGTAGTCGTAGGACCCACCACTGCCGGCGATGTCCTGGCCTACGGTCTGCGTGGGGTTGTTGACGTGGAACCAGCTGGACTTGCAGTTGGGGATGGACGAGCTGTCGGAGGCGTTCTCCGCATTGCCCGACCCGTCGTCAGCGACGCTGGCGGTCACCTGGTTGACGTACTCGTTTCCGCCACCGTTGTTGGTGATCGTGAAGTTGATCCCCTGGACGCCGGCACCCGGGTACAGCGTGACGGCCGGCTGCTGGCCGGCACCGGTCCCGAAGGCGTCCTGCGTTACGGCCAGCTGGCTAGAGCTGCCCACGGTCGCCGAGCCCGAACCCGAGCCGGTCGAGGTGAAATAGGCGAGGGCGGTGCCGACGACGCCGAGGCTCAAGCCCGCAGCGAGACCGACCACCACTGCCTTTTTGCTGAACACGCGCTTCATGTGAAGCTCCTTTGGCTGTGTGTGGTATTCCGACTAGGGCGTCGGGTTCGCCACTCGCTCCCCGCGGGCCCGGCGACCAGGCACAGCCCGCGGTTCATCGCGTCGCCCCTCCTGCCGGGAGCCTCCGTTCGGAGGATCCCGTTTGATGCGGCACCGGCGGGGCGGGAAACAAGCCCCGCCGGCCGAAGACCGCAACAACTCGCCCGGCACGCCGCCACGAGCGACGAAGTGTCAGGCCGGCGACGGCATCCGCCGCCGCCGGGGCAATCTCCGTGGAGCGAGGAGGCGGGGCCGGCCAGACGCGTCTCGGCACGCATGACGTCACGACGTCGAGTGACGACGGCAGAACGACGCAAGCCCGTACCCCCCGAATCGGCCGACGTCAGGCGACGGCCCCGCTCTCCTCAGCCGTCCTCCACGGCTGCCCACGAGCACTTTGAGCGGGCAAACCCACGCGCTGCGCAAGCAGCAATCAACAATCCGACAACGGAGAGTGGGCGTTCGGGAACGCCTCGCTGCCATGGCCGATTGGCCAACGACAGTGCAACCGTCGATCGACCAGAGCACCTCCGCGCCTTCCGGCTACGGAGTCGCGCGGCTAGCCGATGTCGCCGATGTCCAGGTGCGCTTCGTCTCCGGCGTCTGCCGTGGCCGCGGTGTGGGGCGATTCGACGGGTGACTCTTCCGATCCGGCATCCGAGGAGCGGGGTCGTCCGAGCTCGCCCGCGGCTTCGAGAGCCGAACGCTCCCGTGCCTCGCGCCGCCGCCGGAAGTAGATGCGCACACCGACCGCGACTACCACTGCCGCCACCACCAACAAGGCGTAGATCCCGATGCGGGAGGCGACCGTGGAGTACGACTTGCCGGCGGCGTACCCGACGAGCACAAAAGTCGTACCCCAGGCCAGACCACCGAGCGCATTGAAGAAGAGGAAGGTGCGGTAGCGCATCCCGCTCATGCCGGACAGGCCGGGCACCAAGGCCCGGGCCAACGCCACCCACCGGCCGAGGAACACCGCCGGCCCACCGAAGCGCGCGATGAGCGAGGTCGCCTTGTGGACTCCGAGGTTGGAGCGAAAGAGGCGGCGCTCGAGCAACCAGGGCCCGAGCACCTTGCCGACCTCGTACCCGGTGGAATCCCCCACGATGGCGCAGACCACTACCACGACCAGCATGACTTCGAGGTTGATCCCGCCGAACGAGGCCAGCGCCCCACCGACGAGGGCAGCCGTCTCGCCCGGGATGATGAAACCGAGAAGCAGCGCAGCCTCACCGAAGACGAGGAGGCCGCAGATGACGTAGATCGTGGGCCCGTGGAAGTGCTGGAGCCAGGTGGCGACGCTCGCCAGCACCGTCAGTTCTCCTGGGACAGAGCCGGGAGCCTCAGCGAGCCGACCACGGGGTCCACGACGCGCTCACCCACGTTCGGCGGCGGCAGGCCGGGCACACCATGAAGCGGGTGAAACCGCGGCCCGGGCGCCAGAAGAAGAACGGGAGGTGGAGGCCGAGGTAGCCGATCACGTCCACGTCGCTCGTCTCGCCGCAGGCCGAGCACTCCAGAGTGACGGGTGGCACCAGTGACGTCCCCCGTCCGTTGGCGCGCCCATGGGCTTCGTCCTGCGATTCCGCACCGGAGAACAGCGCATACTTCCCCGCCACCACCGGCTCACGGCCGGGAATCGGCTCCTCTTCCACACGGGTGGCGGGAGCCCAGAACAAGGCGCGCTTGCCCAGCGGATCGTGCCCGTCGGTCATCGCCAGGCCTCGTCGAGGACGCTGGCCAAGGCGCGATAGGCCTCGGCGCCCTGAGAGGTGGGGGCGTGTTGGAGGATGCAGCGGCCCTGTTCCGGGGCCTCGGCGAACCGGATCGACTTGCGCACCGGCGGTTCGAGCACAGTGAGGCCGTAACGGGTCCGGACATCCTCGAGGACGGCGCGGCCGTGGCGCGTCCGCTCGTCGAACATCGTGGCGATTACGCCGCGCACCTTGAGGTCGGCGTTGGCGAACATACGCACGTCGTCGATCGTCTCGAGCAGTTGACCGACACCTCGATGGCTGAGGGCCTCGCACTGCAGGGGGACCACCACCTCGTGGGCCGCGCTCAGTCCGTTGATGGTGAGCACACCGAGCGACGGCGGGCAGTCGATGAGGATGACGTCGTACTCGTCACGCATCGGCTCCAGGGCGCGATCGAGGGCATGCTCCCGCCCGGTGCGGGTGAGCAGATGCACCTCGGACCCGGCCAGGTCGATGTTGGCCGGGAGGATGTCGAGCCCGTCCACACCCGGGACCGGGCGGCGGGCGTCGGCCACCTTCATCTTGCGCACGAAGACGTCGTGCAGGGAGCGCTCGAGCGAGTCGGGGTCAGCCCCGACCGAATACGTGAGGCAGGCCTGTGGGTCGAGATCGACCAGCAGCACCTGGCGACCCCGTTCGACCAGTGCATAGCCCAACGCGTGCACTGTGGTCGTCTTGGCCACGCCGCCCTTCTGGTTGGCTATCGCCACCAGCCGTGTCATACGAGGCAGTCTAGGCACGACCATTCGAGGGACCCGGGGTGACGCCACACCGCTCCCTGGCCGTTTGGAGGTTCAATGCCCGTTCTCACCGACACCGTTCGAGCCGCACTGTGCGACGGGCACCTGGCCCACCTCGTCACCGTAGAGCCGGACGGGAGTCCGCAGGTCAGCATCGTCTGGGTCGGCGTGGAGGACGACGAGATCGTCTCGGGCCATCTGGGCGGCCGCCGCAAGCTCGACAATGTCCGGAGGGACCCGCGGGTCGTCCTCTCGCTCGAGACCGGCGATCGTGACCCCACGGGCCTCGATCACTACTTGGTCATCCATGGCCGAGCCCGGGTGAGCGAAGGCGGGGCCCCCGAGCTCCTCCAACGCCTGGCCCGGGTCTACCTCGGCGAGGGGGTCCGCTTCCCTCCGATGGACGCGCCACCCCCGGGCTTCGTCCTGCACATCGTTCCCGAGCGCATCGGCGGCGTCGGGCCCTGGGGGACTTGACGTCGTCGGCACCGCCCGTGCCCCCGGCAGGAGTCGAACCCGCAACCTGGTGGATGTCTCTGGCGCGACGCCTTGACCAGGATCGACAGGGCGAAACGGCGTCTGACCTGCCCTAGCGCTTTCACAGGACTGCCGGTTGCTGCCGCCGACGGCCACCGGTTCCGCGCACGATCGCGCACGGATCGCGCACGGTCGACTCGCCCTGGATCGCCAAGTATTCCAGAGCGCCACGGCCACGCCCAGCCTGCTCAGGCACATCCACCCAGGGCCGATCGGTCCCGGCAACATCTGCTCCCCGCTAGCTGTCCGGGTACATCCTCACCCCGCGCGGGAAGGTATGCCCGCGGGCACGGACCACATCGATTTGCCTACGCCAGCCGCTTGTCCTGGTCGGCCACGATCTGGTCGACATCCGCAGGCCCGCAGAAGCCACTGGCCACCAGGGCTGCCTTCCACGACTCCTCGCCATACCTGGCCAGCCACTCGGGATCGGCCGCCGCGTCGCGCTCACGCCGCCACTCGTCGAGGGCGTCCATGTCCCCTGCTGCCAATCGGTCGATGTTCACGAGAGCCTCACGGTGTGATAGTCGGGCAATGTAGCCACTGTGAGTGCCGAAAGTCGGCACCCCAACGAGTTAGGGGTCCAACTCACCGCGATTACGGCTGATCGTCTCTAGTTCCCGAATCGCCTCCGGGACTCCCCTCTTGGCCGCCTCAGCAACCTCATCCAAAGTGGGAAACGACACCACTAGTAGACGCTCGGCACAGATTGGGCAGTCTCGCTCGTAGAGCTGCTCAAAGACCTCACTTTGGGATGTCTGGCCACCGATGCCTCGCCATCCGCACTGTTCGCAAGTTATTGCAGACTCACGCCAGTCGTCGTAGTAGTTCACATATCGAGGCATGTTGGTCTTCT
>DATGGF010000068.1:0-5291 GCA_035308625.1 Acidimicrobiales bacterium
AGGCCATGGTCGAGCGGACCGTCGACACCTTCGGCCGGTTGGACACGCTCGTCAACAACGCGGGGGTGATGTTGCTCGGTCCCATCCTCGACGCGCCGACCGAGGAGTGGCGCCGCATGGTGGAGCTCAACCTGTTGGGCCTCTTCTACTGCACGCATGCGGCGCTCCCCCATCTGCTGTCGGCGGCCGAGAGCGGGCCTCGCCAGGTGGCCGACGTCGTCAACGTGAGCTCGGTGGCCGGCCGGGTGGCCCGCCTCGGGTCGGGCGTCTACGCGGCGACAAAGTGGGGAGTCGTCGCCTTCAGCGAGTCGCTGCGACAGGAGGTAACGGGGCGCCACGTCCGGGTGTCGATCGTCGAGCCCGGCGCCACCGCCACCGAGCTGGCCAGCCACCTGCGGCCGGAGATCCTCGAGATCCAGCGGCAGAACTTCGACAACATCGAGCGGCTCGAGTCCGAGGACATCGCCGACGCCATCACCTTCGCGGTGACCCGGCCCCGGCGGGTGGCCACCAACGAGATCCTCGTGCGCCCGACCGAGCAGGTGCGCTGACCGGACCAACTACTGTGACGCCGGTGTCAGAGACGTCCACCCGCCCGGCCCACCCCCTCGACCGCCTGACGGCCGACGAGGTCCAGGCGGCGGTGGCCCTGGTCCGGGCCCATCCCCGCTTCGACGAGCAGGCCAAATTCGCCTACGTCGGCCTGGCCGAGCCGGCCAAGGCGGCAGTGTCGGCCTGGGACGCCGGCGACAAGGTCGACCGTTCCCTGCGCATGGTCATGACCACCGGGCCCGAGGCGAATGTGGTCGAAGTGGTGGTGTCGGTGACCGACGGGGCGGTGGTCTCGGTGACCGACGTCAAGGGCATGCGGCCGGGCCTGCTCTTCGAGGAGTCCCTGGGCTCCATCTTGGCGCTGCAGGACGATCCGGATTGGCAGGCGGCCATGGCCAAGCGTGGCCTGACCGACCCGGAGAAGATCCAGATCGATCCCTGGCCGGCCGGGAGCTTCGGCTCTCCGCACGAGGACGATCGCCGCATCTGTCGCTGTCTGGCCTACGTCAGAGACACGCCCGACGGGAACGGCTACGCCCGGCCCGTCGAGGGCGTCGTGGCCTTCGTGGACATGGCCCGGGGCGAAGTGCTGGAGGTGCTCGACACCGGGGTGGTCCCACTCCCGCCTGAGCTCGGGAGCTACTACCCGGAAGACCAACCGGCGCTGCGCGAAGGGCTCAAGCCGCTCGACATCGTGCAGCCCGAGGGCCCGAGCTTCACCATCGACGGCAACCTCCTGTCGTGGCAGCGGTGGTCGATGCGCGTCGGCTTCGACGCCATCGAGGGGCTGGTGCTGCACCAGGTCGAGTACGACGACAACGGCCGGGCCCGGCCGGTGCTGTTCCGGGCATCGGTCAGCGAGATGGTGGTGCCCTACGGCGACCCCGGGCCGCTGCACGGCTGGAAGAACGCCTTCGACGCCGGGGAGTGGGGGCTCGGCCGCATGGCCAACTCGCTCACCTTGGGCTGCGACTGCCTGGGTGAGATCCGCTACCTCGACGGCTTGCTCACCAACGAGCAGGGCCAGCCCTACCCGGTGCCCAACGCCATCTGCATCCACGAAGAGGACTACGGCATCCTGTGGAAGCACAACGACCTGCGCTCCGGTCGCAACGAGGTGCGCCGGTCGCGGCGGCTGGTGGCGAGCTCCATCGCCACGGTGGGCAACTACGAGTACGGCTTCTACTGGTACTTCTATCTCGACGGCACCATCGGCTTCGAGGTGAAGCTCACCGGGATCATGTCGACCCGGGCCCTCGCCCCCGGCGAGGAGCCGCGCTTCGCCTCGGTCATCGCGCCGCAGCTCGCCGCCCCATACCACCAGCACTTGTTCAACATGCGCCTCGACATGCAGGTCGACGGCCCGGCCAATTCCGTCTACGAGATGGAGGCGTTGCCGGTGCCCCCGGGTCCCGACAACCCGTGGTCGAACGCCTTCGAATCACACGCCACGTTGTTGCGCACCGACACCGAGGCCCGGCGGATGGTCGACCCCGGGCGCAGCCGGTGCTGGAAGGTGGTGAGCTCGACCGGACGCAACCGGCTCGGGCTGCCCACGGCCTACAAGCTGCTGCCCGGGTCGACGCCGACGCTCATCGCCAACCCCGACTCGAGCGTGGCCCGCCGGGCCGGCTTCGCCACCCGCAACCTGTGGGTCACGCCCTTCGCCCCCGACGAGCGCCGGGGGGCGGGCGAGTACCCCAACCAGCACGCGGGCGGCGACGGGCTGCCGGCGTGGACGGAGCAGGACCGCTCCATCGTCGACGAGGACATCGTCGTCTGGTACACGTTCGGTGTCACGCACATCCCGCGACCCGAGGACTGGCCGGTCATGCCCGTGGAGTACGCCGGGTTCCAGCTCATCCCAGTGGGCTTCTTCGACGCCAACCCCGCGCTCGACGTGCCCCCGCCTCCGCACTGCCACACCTGAGGCGCGCGTGGAGAAGATCGTCTATCTCCTGTGGGGCCCGGGCACGCCCGAGTCCGGGGACGAGCTCCGCCAGCGGTTGCTCGAGGAGACCGCGCCTCGACTGAAGCGCGCCGGAACCCGGCGGTCCTCCGTGAACGTGCACGACGCGGCCGCGGCCGAGGCGCCGAGCCCCGTCCCCACGCCCGACGGCGAGGACCCGCACGTGGCCGAGGTGTCGGCCTGGGTCGACAGCTACGACCAGCGCGACGGTGTGGACGAGGCGGTGGCCGCGCTCGGCCTCGCCTGGGCGGCCTACTTGGTGGTCGAGTCGCTCTACGAGGACTACGGCACCACGCCGCACGCCAAGGCCCGGGACTGGCGCGACGGCGACCGCTCGCCCGGGGTCCTGACGGTGTCGCTCATCCAGCGTCCAGAGGGCCTCGACTACCAGGAGTGGATCGAGCGCTGGCACGGCACGCAGTCACCCCTGTCGGGGCGGCTCCAACCTCGCTGTCGCTACGTGCGCAACGAGGTGGTGCGCCCGCTCACCTCCGGCGCGCCGGCGATCGACGGGATCGTGGAGGAAGCGTGGCCGTCGGCCACCCACGTGGCCGACCCCATGCTGTTCTTCTCGGCCGGAGGTGATCCCAAGGTGCTGCAGGCCAACATCGAGGCCATGTTGGAGAGTGTCAACGCCTGTCTCGACCTGGAGCGGCTGCGCAACACGACGATGAGCGAGTACCTGCTCGACACCCGCTGACGCGGTCGGGTCAGAGGGTGAAGTCCGTGCCCACCAGCTTCTCGCTCATGACCCACAGGGCCTCGGCGTGGTCGTCGTCGAGGAGATAGGGCATGAACCCGTTCACTCCCGGGTTGGCGCCGAGCACGCCCAGGCCGCAATCGGCCAGATAGGCGCCGTTGTGGTCGGCCAGCTCGGCCGCAGTGGCGCCCCAGATCTGGGTGGCCGCGCCGGCTTCCACCGACTTCCACACGATCCCGGACTCGGGGCCGCCGGCGCCGGCATGGGCGGCGGCGCGCTCGCGGGCGAACTCGGCCATCTCGTTCATCAGGTCCTCGGTGAGGTGGCGGCCCAAGTCGGTGAAGATCCCTCCGGGGTGGACCGAGAACGACAACAGTCCCCGCGGGCCGCCGCGCCGGGCCAGCTCCCGGGCGAACAGCGCGTTGGCCGTCTTGGCCCTGCCGTAGGCGACCCAGGGTGAGTACTCGGAGGTCTCGAAGTTCGGGTCGGCCAGGTCGACGTCGCTGCGGGAGTGACCGGCCGAGCTGAGCGTCACCACCCGGGGGGCATTGCCACTGAGGATCGCCGGGGCGAGCAGGGCCGTCAGGAGGAAGTGACCGAGATGGTTGGTGCCGAACTGCATCTCGAAGCCGTCGGCGGTGTGGCTAAACGGACAGGCCATGACGCCAGCGTTGTTGATGAGCACGTCGATGGCGTCGTGCCCGGCGAGGTAGGAATCGGCGAAGGCCCGGATGGAGGCCAGGTCGGCAAGGTCGACCACCCCGGGCTCCAGATCGGCCCCGGGTACGAGCGCACCGACCTCGGACACCGCGCCGGCGGCGCGTTCGGCGCTACGGGCCAACAGGGTCACCGATGCCCCGTGGGCAGCCAAAGCCCGGGCGCTCTCGCGACCGAGCCCGCTCGCCGCGCCGGTGACGACGAAGCGCCGGCCGGTCAGGTCGACGCCGTGGAGAACCTCGTCGGTGGTGGTGGAGCTGCCGTAATCGGGCACGCGAGGCTGCCTAGCGGCCTTCCCAACCTTTGCGGGTCTGCGCCTGCTGCGCCTGCTTCTGCTGCTTGGCCTGACGCTTCTCCTTCACCGAACGCCCAGGCTTCTTGGACTCTGCGGCTGGCTTCTGCTTGGTGGCCATGAGATCCCCCGTTCCTGTGCGTCGGCTCCAGGCACACCCTACTCGGCACGTTGTAGCGTCACCGGTGGATCGAGGCGGATCGATCAGGGCGGAGGTTGGCAATGCGACGGCCATGGCGGTGGCTTGTGAGCGCGGGCGGCGCGGCGGCGCTGTTCGGGTTGGTCCCGGCGATCAACGGTGCGCCGCAATTGGTCGCCGGCCAGCGAGGCGGCTGTGACGACGGCCGGAGCGCGGTCGCCTTCACCGGCGACGGGCACGTCGTCTCCCTGATCACCTCGGTCGTGCCGTGCCTGTCGACTACCGGCTACGGCGGTGCCGAGACGCGCGTGGTGGTCACGTCCGACGGCACGCTCGTGTACGAGCCGGCCATCGTCACACCCGGGCTGGCCGGCACCGGTTACCTGGCCGGCGTCCCCGGTCCGCACCTGAGTACGCAGGTGAGCCCCGGAGGACTGGCGGTGAGCCACGACGGGGGCGGAACGTGGAGCTTCGTCGAGCCGGCGGGGCAGACCTGGGTGCCCCAGGACGACCAGCTGTACGCCGATCGCACCACGGGATGGCTCTATTACTACGCGCTGAGCCCCGACCCGATACCCCAGTCCGGCACACCCGTCCAGGACCAGCTGCCGGCCGGCTACGCGCAGCTCATGGCCAGCCCCGACGACGGGCGGACCTGGTATCACCGCGCGCTGCCCGGCTACATCGAGTCGGAGAACCCGCGCTTCACCTCGGCGCCGGTCCCCACAGGCGGGGCGGTCCCCGCCCCGTACGCCGCGCATCCGCAGGTCGTCTACTGGTGCGGCAACGACGCGCTGTTCACCTGGACGGCCAACGAGGCCACCGCCGGGGTGGCCGGGGTGCAGCCGGTGCCGAGCTACCGGGCCTGCTACCGCTCGCTCGACGGCGGGGTCAGCTGGGCGTTCGCCTCCCTGTTGTTCTC
>DATGGF010000069.1:0-7150 GCA_035308625.1 Acidimicrobiales bacterium
CCCGGGCGGGGTCGACCACGAACGTCTCCACCGCGAAGCCGGCGTCACCGGTGACGTCGGCCGAGCGGACGTCGAGGCCGCGCAGGGCCAACACGCCGGCCACCGCCGTGAGCACCCCGGGCCGGTCGCGCGCCACCACGACCACCTGCGGCGGCTCCGCGCTCACCACCGTGCGGCCCAGGCGCTCGGCCTGGTGCATGAGCTGGCGGTGCCGGTCCGTCACCGGCGCGCCGGCGGGCGAGGGCACATGGCCGCCGGCCAATTGCATGTCGGCCCGCCGCACGAGCTCGGCCACCAGGCCGGCTTTCCAGTGGCCCCAGGCGGCCGGGCCGGTGGCCAGGCTGTCCGCCTCGGTCAGGGCGGCCAACAGCGCCAGCACCTCGCGGTCGGCCACCGACTCGGCCACCCGCGTCACGGTGGCGGGATCGTCGAGGTCGCGGCGGGTGGCGACATCCGGGAGTAGCAGGTGGTGCCGGACCATGGCTTGGAGCACGGCCACGTCGGCATCGGGGAAGCCCATACGCCGCCCGACGTCACCGGCGATGTCGATGCCCACTTCGGTGTGGTCACCCGGGAAGCCCTTGCCGATGTCGTGCAACAAGGTGCCGACGAGCAGCAGGTCGGGCCGGTCCACTCGGTCGGTCAGGGCGGCGGCGCCGGCCACCGCCTCGAGCAGGTGCCGGTCCACGGTGAAGCGGTGGTAGGCGTTGCGCTGGGGTCGGTTGCGCACGGCCTCCCACTCGGGGAGCACCCGGCCGAGCAGGTGGCGCTGATCGAGTGCCTCGAGGGCGGCGATGGCGGGAGCTCCGGCGGCGAGCACGCGCACCAGCGCGGCGCGCAGCGCATCGGGCCAGCGCTCTCCGGGCGCGGGGGACCGGTCGACGAGGGTCTCCAGGGACGGTCGCGAGATCGGCAGCCCATGCTCGGCCGCCACCGCGGCCATCCGCAGCGGCAAGGTGACGTCGTCGTCGACCGGAGCATCGCCGGTCAGCACGACCTCGGCCGGCCCTGCCTCGGTGCTGCGCAGCGCCACACCCGGTTCGACTTCGGTGAGGACGTCGGTCGTGTCCGCCGCAGCGTCGTCGGCCGGCCGCCGGCGTCGGGCCAGGCGACGGCCGCGCGGGCTCCACAGGGTGCGTCGGCGCCAGGCGTCGTCGCCGATCCAGGCGATGGTCCGGCCCGATTCGGCGATGGCGGCCATGAGTGTGTCGGCGTCTGCGTACCCGAGAGCGGCGGCGACGGTGTCCTGCTCCTGGAGCAGCAGGCGATCAGTGGCGCGGCGGGTGGAGCGGTGCAGCTCCACCCGGGCCGCGGTCAGCGTGCGGCGAGGGGCGTCGAGGGCGCCCAGGTCGACCTGTTCGGCAATGGCCGGCACGGCGTGGGCGGCGGCCATGACGACGTGCACGTCGCGTAGGCCACCGTGGGCCTCCTTCACGTCGGGCTCGAGCAAGAAGGCGACGTCACCGTGCTCGGCGTGCCGCTGGGCCACCTGCTCCGCGAGCTGGGGAAGAAAGCGCCCGGCCCGTTCGCGCCACTGCCGGCGGGCGTCGGCCAAAAGTGGTTCGACCACCGAGGCGTCACCGCTGACCAGGCGGCCATCGAGCAGGCCGAGTTGTGCCCGGAGGTCGTCGCGGGCGACCGACAGGACCTCGGCGGGGCGACGGACCGAATGGTCGAGTCGGATCCCTTCGTCCCACACCGGGTACCACACCGCGTCGGCCACGCCCGAGATGCTCCGGCGCCCGGCGTGCACGAGGACCACGTCGAGGTCGCTGTAGGGGCACAACTCGCCGCGCCCGTACCCGCCCACCGCCACCAGGGCCACGCCGTGGGTGTCGCCACCCGAGGCGGCATCCAACAGGCCGGTCAGCCAGTCGTCGGCCGCGCGGGCCAGGGCTCGGCAGAAGTCGTCACCCTGCAGATCGGTGTGATCGAGCAGGAGGTCGCGAGCGGCGCGGAACGACACCGGCGACGGTACCACCGGGCACTCCCTGAGAGGCCCGGTTGGTCCTCGGGGTTGTCCCTGATACCCGGTTCGACGGCCGCCGGTTTACCCTGGAGGGAGAGGAAGCCCAGGAGGCAAACCCATGGCAGGTGCCATCGAGAAGAGACGGGGTGGGGGACTCTCCACCCTCGACACGGCGCTGGTGGTCGCCGGCATCGTGGGCGGGATCTTCGTGGTCCTGTGGGTGGTGCGGGCCGTGGTCGGCCTCGCCCTGTTCGCCTTCAAGATCGCCGTACTGGTCGTGGTGGTGGCCCTCATCGTGCGGCTGGTGCACCTCTTCACCCGCAGCAAGAGCTGACCTCTTCACGGGCGCTGAGCTCCGGCTCAGGGCTCGGCTCAGGCGCTTCGACCCTCGACCACCCGTTCGTACAGGGCCACGTGCTCGGCCACCATGCGGTCGGTGGAGAAGTAGCCCTCCACCGAGGCCCGACAGTCCTCCCGGCGTAGCGTTCCGATCCGGTCGACCGCTTCGACCATGGCCTGGTCGTCCTCGCACAGGAAGCCGGTCTTCCCGTCCTGGACGACTTCGGGTGCGGCGCCCTCGGGGAAGGCCAGCACCGGCGTGCCGCAGGCGAACGCCTCGAGCATGACCATGCCGAACGGCTCGTTCCAGCGGATGGGGAAGAGGAGCCCCTTGGCTCCGGCCAACAGCTCGACCTTGCGCTCGTGGGGCACCTCGCCCAGGTAGACGGCATCGGCTCCGAGCAGGGGAGCCACCAATTCGTCGAAGTACGAGCGCTCCCACGCCTCGCGCATCTTGGCTGCGAGCAGCACACGGTGGCCGGCCTTGCGGGCGATCTCTATGGCGCGGTGCGCCCCTTTGTCGGGAGCCATGCGCCCGAGGAACAGCAGGTACTCGCCCTCGGCGTCGCCGTGGCCTTCGCCCATGGGGAACTTGTCGGCCTCGATGCCGTGGTGGATCACTCCGGCGATGGGGATCTGTGGCGCGGCGGCGTGCTGGGCCCGGGAGATGCAGATGATGGGCACCCGGTTGGCGATCTTGCCGTAGAGGTCGGTGAGCTCGTCGTTGAACGGGCCGTGGATGGTGGTGACGACAGGCAGGGTGGGGTAGTGCTCGGCATGGAACGGCCCCATCACGGTGTGGTCGTGGACGATGTCGTGATCCGCCGCTACCGCGTCGTAGGCGTGGAGGACGTGGCGCAGCTCCGGCACCGCCATGCCGATGCGCATGCCTTCGGCGTGCTCCAGGGCCCACTTGCGGGGGACCGGGCACGTGGAATCGCCGGTCGTGAACAGGGTGACCTCGTGGCCGGCCTCGACGAGGCCGCGCGCCAGCTCGTCGACCACGAGCTCGATGCCGCCATAGAGCGGCGGCGGGATCGGGGTCCACGGCGGGGCGATCACGGCGATGCGCATGCCCGGAATTCAAGCAGGTGAGCTGGCACGGACGGACACCTGCCGGTACCGCGGCATCAGGGAGCCGCAGAGGGCGGCGCTAGGCTCGCACGACGCCTGGCGGCGTGGCCGAGTGGTTTAGGCAGGGGCCTGCAAAGCCCCGTACGGCGGTTCGATTCCGCCCGCCGCCTCTTGGGATCCTGGTAGGTCGGCCCCGCAGCTGGAGCCAAGAACGCCCCCAGGGCCGTCCTCCTGGCGGGCGCAGGCGTGTTGCAAGGGCCGTGGACGAGGAGCAGGCCAGTGGGAGCCCTGGTTCTCAGCCCTCCGGAAAGCGGTTGCGCACCTCTTCGGGTATCTCCCCGTGGCTGGTTAGGGCCATTGCCGACACGCGATCACCCCGAAACGTGAAACGGTTGACGACGACCCGTGGCTCGCCGACAGGTCTGCCGTCGAGGTCGTAGAAATGCTGGAACGTGGTCGCGACCAGCGCATCGCCGATCTCGAACACATCGCCCACCAGCACGCTCACCTTGGTGATCTCGAAGACTCGGGTGAAGTAGGCCCGTACTTCTTCGATCCCCTGAAGGACAGACCCGTTCACGGCGTCGGGCCACTCGATGTCATCCGTGAAAAGGGCCAGTAACCCTTCGAGGTCTTGGTCGTTGAGCCGCTCGTAGCCGGAGCGAACCAGCGCAACACGTTCCTCGACCGTCACTAGGCGCAGTCTATGGACCGGTATCTTCGATGCAGCGAACCTGGCTTGAGGCCAACATGGGTGTTGCACAGGCAGGGGGCAGGGTAAGGCGCGTTGCATGCAGGACTGCGTCATCGGAGCTGGGCCCGAGAACGCGGCACTGCTGGCACCGGGACGAAGACGTCGATCTGGATCGTTCCCTAGTCCAAAGAAAATGGAATCGTCCCTTGCCGACTGGTCCTGCAGTCATTGCTTGCGGAGCCTCGGCATTCGGATGCAGCCCACGCGCAGTGCCAAAATTCATCACTTTAGGTGATGTCCGTCACGCAACCGGAGCGTACGGTACGTGCGGGCGAACGGAACGGTTCCGCCCAGGGGTCAGCCCGCTTCGCTGCGTTGCCGCCCAGCGCAGCGATCGGGCGGATCTCGCACATTCAGGGGGACGAATCGGGAGCGCCCGCCAGCGCTCCCGATTCGCGTCCGGGCCCTGATCTTCGTCAGCTCAGGCCGGCGACCACTGCGGATCGCGCCCAGTCCACGCGATGAACGCGTCGCTCGGAGTTGCCCCGGCGGGCGCCGGCTGTTCATCGGCGAACACCGAGGCCGAGCGCACCTGTCCCGCGGGGATGGGATCGATCACGTGGTGGCCGAACTCGATGACCTCCGGTGGTACCACCACAGCGATCCCCGCCGTGCGTCCCAGGTCCCAGGCGTGCACGAACAGGTCGAGAGCGGGGAAGCTCAGTCCGTCCGCCACCGACCGCGGGCCCCGGGGTGCGTCGAAGACGCGCGAGAGATCCGTGCCGGCTACCGCGTCACGGGCGGAGGAGGCGATCGATTCCCACCACTGCACCGGGTCGCCCTCGACCGCGTTGCCGGGTGGGTCCACCGGTTTCCACTGGGCCTCGCCCTCGCTGAGGAGCGCGGCGCCGAAGCGGACGGCGCTGCCCACATGGCCGAGCACGTCGAGGGCCCGCCATCCGGCACAAGGGGAGGTCCGTTCCCAGTCGCCAGGCCCGAGTTGTACGACCACGGCGCTGAATGCGGCGAGTCCGTCGAGGAAGACGTGGTCGGGGGTCATCACCACCCGGGCAGCTTGGCAGCTGTGGGCGACCGCCGGGGAGGTTCAGCGCGCTGCTTCGGCCGGCGCCGGTTCGACCCTTCCGGCAGAGGGGTTGCTTCCACGTAGACGTACTTGCCGCCCCGCAGCCAGGAGGCGCCCGCCGCTACCAGGGAAGCGACGATGGCGAAGGCGAAGGCGGCGTGGAGGCCCTGGCGGAACGGGCCCGAGATCAGTGCCGGGAAGAAGCTGCGCCCGGTGACCACCGCCGCATGTCCGGGAGGGAGCGACGCCAGCACGGTTGGGCCAAGCAGATGGCGCATGGGGTTCTCACCCAGGAAGGCGGCGAACAAGGTCGACACCGGGGGGAGATGTGCGGCTCGCTCGGCAACCGACAGCGGGACGCCTTGCTGGACGAGACCCCGTGACAGTGCTGCCGGCAGGGCCGAGGCCAAGCCCACGATCATCAGGGTGAAGAAGATGCCGATCGAAAGGACCTGGGCCGAATTCTGGAACGTCGCGTTCATCCCCGACCCGACGCCACGATGTTGCGGCGGCAGGCTGTTCATGACGCCGGCCCGATTGGGCGAGGCGAACGAGCCCATGGTGAGACCGGCAAACAGGAGCACCACCATGAAGAGCCAGTACGGGAAATCGATGGGCAGGAGCTCTAGGGCCAGGAATGAAACGGCTGTACCCAGCATCCCGCCAGTGGCGAACGGCCTCGCCCCGAAGCGGTCGGAGAGGATGCCGGCTACGGGGCCCGAGATGAGGAAGCCGGCGGTGAGCGGGAGCATGTAGATCCCGGCCCACAACGGGGTGCGGGCGAAGTCGTAGCCGTGGCGCGGGAGCCAGATCCCTTGCAACCAGATGATCAGGATGAACATGAGCCCGCCGCGTCCGAGCGCGGCGAGGAAGCTGGCCAGAACCCCCGAGGTGAAGGCCCGGATGCGGAAGAGCGGGAGCCGGAACATGGGCTGCTCGGCGCGGGCTTCGACGGCCACGAACGCTGCGAGGAGCCCCACGCCGACGGCCAGTTCGGTCAGCACCGCCGGCGACGTCCATCCCATGGTGTGCCCGCCGTGGGGCTCGATCCCGTAGGTGATGCCGATCATCACTGCCACCAGGCCCAGGGCGAAGGTGAGGTTGCCCGGCCAGTCGATGTGGGCCGGCGTGGGCTGGCTCCGCTCGCGCAGCTGGAGGTAACCCCACACGGTGCCGAACAGCCCGATGGGCACCGACACCAGGAAGATGAGCCGCCAGTTGATGGGGGCGAGCACGCCGCCGAGGACCAGCCCGATGAACGTGCCACTGATCCCGGCTGCCTGGTTGACGCCCAGGGCCATGCCTCGTTCGGTGGCCGGGAAGGCATCGGTGAGGATGGCGGCCGAGTTGGCGATCAGCATGGCCGCGCCGACCCCTTGGAAGATGCGGACGACCACCAACCACCATCCCGCCGCCGTGCCGTGCATCCACGTGATCGTGAGAAGCAGGGAGAAGAAGGTGAACACGGCGAACCCGAGGTTGTACATGCGCACCCGGCCGTAGATGTCGCCCAGGCGGCCCAGGTTGACCACGAGGACGCTGGTCACGACCAGGAACCCGAGGATCATCCACAGGAGGAAGAACGTGTTGCCCGGCCGCAGCGGGTCGAGGCCGATGCCGCGGAAGACGTCGGGCAGGGAGATGAGCATGATCGAGCCATCGATGGTGGCCATCAACATGCCCAATGTCGTGTTCACGAGCGCGACCCACTTGTAGCGATTGTCGGACGTCCGGCTCGAATCCACGACGGTTGGCGATGGTACCGGGCGTCGCGCCGGGGCCCCGCCGGGCGTGCTCTGGCCGCGAGGGCTGAGGCCGCCGGGCGCGACCTGTCGGGGGCCGACGCGGACGTGGCGCGCACGCTGGCTGTTGGGTCCCGCCCATGGCCCGGCGCCAGGATCGTCGACACCACGAAGGCCGTGGATGACGCCGTGGCCGAAGCGGTGAAAGCCCTCACCGAACCCGACGAGACCGGCTCGGGCCGGGGCGC
>DATGGF010000070.1:0-2615 GCA_035308625.1 Acidimicrobiales bacterium
CCCGGCCAGGCGGCCCATGTCGGAGAGCCGTCGGTCGCGCACAGCCAGGGTCAGCCGGGCGGCCGCCGACGCCAGCTCGGTGTCGTCCACCGCTTCGGGGAGTTCGAACGTGCGCTTCTCCACCGCCCCGTCGGAGAGCACGACCACGAGCAAGCCGAGGCGCGAGCCGAGGTCGACCACCTGGACTGACCGGATGGTGGCCGCCTCGTGCGACGGCCCGACGACCACCGCGGCGTAGTCGGTGAGGTCGGCGAGGAAGCCGCTCGTGCGCCCGAGCAACTCCTCCACCTCGCCGTGCACGTGCCGGAAGAACTGCCGGACCTGTTGGCGCTGATCGGGCCCCAGGGTGCCGGTCCGGCCCAGATGGTCTACGAAGAAGCGGTACCCCTTGTCCGTCGGGATGCGGCCGGCGCTGGTGTGGGGCTGGACGAGATACCCGTCGCGCTCGAGGGCCGCCATCTCGCTGCGCACCGTGGCCGACGACACCTCGACCCCGGGGCTCCCGGTGACGTGGCCCGAGCCGACCGGTTGCGCCGAGTCGATGTACTCGGCCACCACCGCGTTCAAGATGGCGGCCTTGCGATCGTCGAGCGGATCGCCCTCGAACGAGCCCTCGACCGAGGGCGCCGGAGCATCGCTCGTCCCCGCCGCGCCGCCTGCCCGGGCGCGGCGCCCGGGCGCTTTGGCCGGAGTGTCGCCGGGGTTGCGTCGAGAGGAGGTGGGAGTCATGGCCGCGTTGGCACTCGATTCTACCGAGTGCCAGCCCCCAAGGGTCGGGTGCCCGGGGCCGGCGACTGAGCTGGCTCAGTCCTCGAGACGCAGGGCCGAGATGAAGGCCTCTTGGGGCACCTCCACCCGTCCGATGGCCTTCATCTTCTTCTTGCCCTCTTTTTGCCGCTCGAGGAGCTTGCGCTTGCGGGTGATGTCGCCGCCATAGCACTTGGCCAGCACGTCCTTGCGCTTGGCCTTGACCGTCTCCCGGGCGATGATCCGGCCGCCCACCGCCGCCTGGATGGGCACGTCGAAGAGCTGGCGTGGGATCAGCTCTCGCAGCTTCTCGGTCATGCGCCGCCCGTAGGTATCGGCCTGGGAGCGGTGCACCACCGTGGAGAAGGCGTCGACGGGCACGTGGTTGATGAGCAGGTCGACCTTCACCAAGTTGGCCGTCTGGTAACCGTCGGGCTCGTAGTCGAGGCTGGCGTACCCCTTGGTCCGGCTCTTCAGCTGGTCGAAGAAGTCGACGACCACTTCGGCCAGGGGGATGCGGTACATGAGCTCCATGCGCTCGGGCGACAGGTATTCCATGCGGACCAGGTCGCCGCGACGGGATTGACACAGATCCATGACCGTGCCGATGTGTTCCGCCGGCACGATGAGCGTCGCCTTGAGCATGGGCTCGTCGATGTGGTCGAGCTTGCTCGCTTCGGGCATCTCGCTCGGGTTGTCGAAACGGGCGACCTCCCCGTCGGTGAGGACCGCGGTGTAGGCCACCGACGGCGCCGTGGCGATGAGCGACAGATCGAATTCGCGCTCGAGGCGCTCGCGGACGATCTCCATGTGCAGGAGCCCCAGGAACCCGCACCGGAAGCCGAAACCGAGCGCACCCGAGGATTCCGGTTCGAAGGTGAAACTCGAGTCGTTGAGCCGGAGCTTCTCGAGCGATTCGCGCAGCTCCGGCAGCTCGTCGCCGTCGATGGGATAGAGCCCGCAGAAGACCATGGGTTTCGGGTCCCGGTACCCGGCCAACGGCTCGGGCGCGGGGTGGACCGCGTCGGTCACCGTCTCGCCCGAGCGGGCCTGGCCGACGTCCTTGATACCGGCGATGAGGTACCCGACCTCCCCCGGACCGAGACGGTCGACTGGGGTTGGAACGGGCCGGCGCACCCCAATCTCCTCGAGGTCGTAGACGGTGCCCGCCTGCATGTAGCGGACCCGGGCCGCGCTGCGCAGCACACCGTCCATGACCCGCACCGAGCTGACCACGCCGCGGTACTGGTCGTAGGCCGAGTCGAAGATGAGGGCGCGCAGGGGTGCGTCGGGATCGCCCTGCGGCGCCGGCACGCGGTCGACCACGGCGTCGAGGAGCTCGACCACTCCCTGGCCCGTCTTGGCCGAGATCTGCAGGATGGAAGCGGCATCGATGCCGAGCACCTGCTCGATCTCGGCCGCGCACCGCTCCGGGTCGGCGGCCGGAAGGTCGATCTTGTTGAGCACGGCCACCACCTCGAGGTCGTGCTCCAACGCTTGGTAGGAGGTGGCGAGCGTCTGGGCCTGGATGCCCTGGGAGGCGTCGACGAGGAGCACCGCGCCTTCGCAGGCGGCGAGCGACCGGCTCACCTCGTACCCGAAGTCGACGTGCCCGGGAGTGTCGATCAGGTGCAGGACGTGGTCCCGCCACGCCACCCGGACGTTCTGAGCCTTGATGGTGATCCCCCGCTCCCGCTCGATGTCCATGGAGTCGAGGTACTGCTCGCGCATGAGGCGGGGGTCCACCGCCTTGGTCAGCTCGAGGATCCGGTCCGACAGGGTGGACTTCCCGTGATCGACGTGGCTGATGATGGAGAAATTGCGGATTCGGGCGCGGTCGACCACGGTTCCCGCAGCGTATCGGGGGT
>DATGGF010000071.1:0-2608 GCA_035308625.1 Acidimicrobiales bacterium
ATCAACCCCTTCAACGGCGAGGGGATCGCCTACGGCTACGAGACGGGACGGCTGGCCGCCGCTTGCCTGGGCCGGGCCCTGTCGGGTGAGGGCGAGGCAGCCCTCGACGACTACGAGCACCAGCTCGAGGCGGCCTACGGCCTCTACTACCAGGTGGCCAACGATTTCGTGAAGATGCTGACGCGGCCCAAGGTGATGGAGTACTGCGTGCGCACCGGGATGCGCTCGTCGGCGGTGATGGGCGTGCTGCTCAAGATCATGGCCAACCTGTTGCGGCCCGACGAGCTCGGCGCCGCCGAGTTGGCCTATCTGGGGCTGTCGGGCCTGGCCCGCGCCATCCCCGGCTGGTAGCTCAGGTACCCGCCGGGTTGAAGCGCACCAGCTCCATGTCCTCGTAGCTCACCCAGGCGTTGGGGGCGGGGCGGTACGGGAACATCTCGTGGGACACCAGGTGGTCGTCGGCCACCAGCGCGTCGAGCACGCCTTCGCACTTCACCCCGAAGGTCTGGTAGCCCGGCGCCCACACCAGCCAGATCTGGTGCGTCGGCCCGGCCATGGCCACCAGACGCGAGGCGAAGGCGCCCACGTCCCCCGCCCGTGAGGCCGCCGCGTAGTCGACCCAGTCCACGAAGGCCGGGCTGGAGCCCCGGGGGAAGGTGATCATCCGGTAGCGCCTCGGCGGCACCAGCCGGTTCACCGCCGGGCCGAGCTGGTCGGGACAGAACCCGATCACGTCACCGGGCCGCCCGGCGGCAGCCAGGCCGGCCGCCACCTGGCCGGCCTGGGTCCGGCTGGTCCAGATGTTGGGGATGCTCCCGGCCAGTCCGAAGACGACGGCGGCGGCGAGCACCCCCACCCGGACGCGCCGGTCGGCCAGCGTCGTGAGGCCCAAGGCGACGAGGAGCACGAGCGGCACCAGGGCCACCGAGGCGTAGCGAGCCTGGAAGGCGCTGTTCGTGGCGTAGCCGCCGATCACGGCGAGGGCGAGGGTGCCGGCCAGCACGAAGGCGGCGGGACGCCCGGCGGGCCGGGTGCGCAGGTCGAGGTCGACATGGCGCAGGCCGGCCGCCGCCCCGAACAGCCCCAGGCCGGCCAGGCCGAAGTAGAGCAGCGCCAGCGCCCGGCCCTGGCTGGTGGCGCCCCCGGCGAACGACGTCACCGCGTTGACCATGGCGGCGAAGTCGGCCGGCATGGCCCACGGCGTCCCGGTGTGGCGGCTCTGGTACACGAAGGTGGGCACCCACGGGAGGAAGGCGAGAGCACCCACCACCAGGGCGCCGAAGGCGCGGCGCGCCGCGGCGCGGCCGGCGGCGGCGCCTCGCCCGGCCCGCCACACGAGATAGAGCGCCACGGTGGCCACCAGGTAGAGGGCCCAGTAGTGGCTGTAGAGCAGTCCCGCGGTGACCGCGGTGATGGCGACGAGATCACCCGGACGCGGCTTCTCCAGAGCCCGGCCCAGCGCCACCACCCCGGCGGCGACCAGGAGCACCTCCAGCGCGTACATGCGGTTCTCGGTCGAGTAGCGGACGGCGAAGGGCGAGCTGGCCACCAGGACCAGGGCGGCCACGCCGGCGTCGCGTCCTCCCACCCGGCGGCCGGCGAGGTAGGCGAGCGGCAGCGTCGCCACCCCGATCACCCCGGACAGGGCGCGCACGGCCACGTCGGACGAGCCGAAGGCGCCCATCCAGAAGTGGAGGAGGACGTAGTAGAGCGGCGGCGCGCCGTCTTGTTGGAGGGCGTGATGGAGGTGGCTGAGCGGCAGGCGGGCGATGTCGACGGTCAGGGCCTCGTCGAGCCACAGGTCGCTCGTGGTCCAGAAGCGCAGCGCGATCCCCACCACCACGACCCCGGCGGCGCCGGCCAGCGCCAGGCGTCGCGGCCAGTCGGGCGCCGTGGTGACGTCGGCGTCGAGGCGACCGGTCGCCGTGGGCCGCGTCGCAGTGGCCGGGAGCGCCGCCATCACCAGCATCGTATGGCGCTACGTGTCGAGCTCGGCGGCAGCCTCACCGGCGGCGTCCACCACCGCGTCGAGCTCGGCGTCGCCGTGGGCCAGGCCCGGGAACAGCACCTCGTAAGGCCCCGGGGCCAGGGCCACGCCGCGGCGCAACATGGCGGCGAAGAACTCGGGGTAGCCGCCCCGCCCGACCGCGGCGCGCGCCGACGCGTAGTCGGTGACGTCGCGGTCGTCGAGGAACAGGCCGACGAGCGGCCCCGACACCGGGACACGCACCGGCACCCCGGCGGCGGCGATGGCGTCGTGCAGCCCGGCGGCAAAGCGCGCGGCGCGGGCCGCCAGCGCGTCGTAGTCGGCCGGTGACACCGCGCCGAGCACGGCCAGGCCGGCCGCGGTGGCGAGCGGGTTCCCCGACAGTGTGCCGGCCTGGTACACCGGCCCCTGCGGCGCCAACGAGGCGAGCAGATCGCCACGCCCGCCCACGGCGCCGACCGGCAACCCCCCGCCGATCACCTTGCCGAAACACCACAGATCGGGCGACACCGCCGACCAGACGGTGGCGCCTCCGGGCCCGATTCGGAATCCCGTGATCACCTCGTCGAAGATGAGCAGCGCGCCGGCGGCGTCGCACGCCGCCCGCAGTCCGGCCAGGAA